>CALHIO010000040.1 GCA_938030915.1 uncultured Gemmatimonadota bacterium | reverse complement strand
GGTCGTCGGTTTTCCGATCGTCAAGGTGAGCGAAGACGGCTCGTTCGTGGTCACGAAGCACCCGGGAAGCGGTGGCCGCGTGACTCGGGCATCGGTCGCCGAACAGATCGTCTACGAAATGGGTGATCCGACGACGTACATCACGCCCGACGTCGTGGCGGACTTCACCACGATCCACCTGGACGATCAGGGACACGACCGTGTCCGGGTGCATGGAGTGAAGGGTGGCCCGCGTACGGACTTCCTGAAGGTCTCGATCGCGTATTCTGCTGGATGGAAAGCGACCGGAACGCTGACGTACGCGTGGCCGGATGCGGCGGCGAAAGCCCGCTCTGCCGATCGCATCCTTCGGGAACGCCTCGACCGGCTCGGACTCCACTTCGACGAGATCCGCACGGAGCTCGTGGGCTGGGATTCGACGCACGGGCGCCTGGCCGGTGAGCCGCCGGCCGACCTGCCAGAGGTCCAACTCCGGGTCGGAGTTCGTTCCGCGGACCGCGCGTCGGTCGACCGCTTCACCCGGGAGATCGCCCCGCTGGTCCTCACCGGACCTCCGTCCGTGACAGGGTTCGCGGGGGGGCGTCCGAGAGTCCAGGAGATCATGGCGTACTGGCCTGCGCTCATCCGGCGCGAAGCCGTCGAATCGGAGCTTCGAGTCGAGGTGCGTGACGTATGAGTACGGTTCAACTGGTCCAGCTCGCCCACGCGCGTTCCGGGGACAAGGGCGACACCGCGAACGTGGGTGTCATCGCGTACGATCCCGAGCACTACCAGCTCTTGCGGGAGCAGCTCACCCCCGCCGCGGTGAAGGAGCACTTCGGGGAGATGGTGACGGGGAAGGTGGAGCGATTCGAGCTTCCAAACCTTGGAGCCCTCAATTTTCTGCTCCACGGAGCCCTTGGAGGGGGCGGTACGATGTCCCTGATGAACGACGCTCAGGGCAAGGTCTTCAGTACCGGGCTGCTCCGAATGGAAATCGAGGTGCCGGACGACGTCGCCGAGTCGACGGCGGGACGGGGGCGCGTACCGGAGGACTGGACCCCGTGAGCGACCTGCTGCTCTACCAGGTCGACGATCGGGTTGCGTGGCTGACGCTGAATCGGCCCCACAAGAAGAACGCATTGAACGGTGAGCTCGTCGCTGCGCTGAAGGAGGGACTCGCGCGGGCGGCAGACGACCCGGAGGTTCGGGTCGTTGCGCTCGGAGGGGCCGGGACCGACTTCTGCTCCGGTGCCGACCTCGCCGAGCTGGAGCGCATCTCGGAGATGGGAGAGGAGGAGAATCTGGACGACGCACGCTCGCTGGGCGCGCTCTTCCAGCAGATGCGTGTGCACCCGAATCCCATCGTCGGCGTCATCCGCGGTCGCGCCCTGGCCGGTGGCTGCGGCCTCGCCTCCGCCTGTGACCTGGTGCTGGCTACCGACGATGCCGAATTCGGGTATCCCGAGGTCTATCTCGGATTCGTGCCGGCCCTCGTCATGACCATTCTTCGCCGAAAGATGGGAGAGGGGCGGGCCTTCGAACTCGTGGCTCAGGGTGACCGGTTCGGTGCAGAGGAAGCTCGCCGGCTCGGGCTCGTCAACCAGATCTGGGCTTCGGAGGACTTCGAGACCGGAGTCGACGACTACCTCCGTCGATTGGCGAAGAAGCCGGCTTCTGCGGTTCAATTGACGAAGAGCCTTCTGTACGAACTCGACGGTCTCGACTTCGATGCGGGCATCGCGCGGGCCGCCGAGGTCAATGTAGAGGCCCGGATGACCGACGCGTGTCGCGCCGGTGTGCGCCAATTCCTGGACAAGTCGACCGGCTGAGGCCGTGGCATTCGTATCGCACCGTCGTCGGGGCGACGACCGATGGCTGGAATGGAAGGTCCGTTTGTTCTCCGTGGCGGCAATGCTCGGCCTCGCCGGTATCTACTTCGAGGAACGTCGACTAACCGGTGCCGCGATCCTCGTGCTGACGGGTGGGATCCTTCTGCGGCTGATTCCTCGCCGAGATCGGGGCGACGACGATCACGGAGACGACGATCAGGACGAAATAGAGCCTCCGTCCGAAGACGAGCGTCGGTCCGGGCGGACTGAGCTCTAGGGGCTCAGCAAGGCTCGGCACGGCATTTCAGCGCCCGTGCATGCCCCCGATGCTTCGGGATGGACCCTGTTGCGGTGCTTCGATCCCGCTTCGGCTTTCCGGCGTTCCGCCCAGGCCAGGAAGAGCTGATCCGAGCCGTGCTGGCCGGACGGGATGCCCTGGGCGTTCTGCCCACCGGTGGTGGTAAGAGCGTGTGCTATCAGGTCCCGGCCATGATCCTGGACGGGATTACGGTCGTCGTAAGCCCGCTCGTGTCACTCATGGAGGATCAGGTCGGTCGTGCTCGGGCCGTGGGGCTCCGGTCCGAGTGCCTTACGGCGGTCCAGTCCCGAGAGGAACGCAGGTCCGTGCTCCGAGCTCTTCGGGGCCGTCGTCTCGACCTCCTCTTCGTTTCGCCGGAGCGGCTTTCGGTGGCGTCCTTCCGGCGCTCGGTCGAAGAGGTCCGCCTCTCGTTGATTGCGGTCGACGAGGCGCATTGCATCAGCGAGTGGGGCCACGACTTCCGTCCTGCCTACAGGAGCATTGGCGGCTTCCGATCGGATCGGTCCCTTCCCGTTCCCGTGCTCGCGCTGACCGCAAGTGCGACCCCGCCGGTACGACGAGACGTGTGCGAATCGCTTCGGCTCCAAAGGCCGGCGATCATCGTCCACTCCTTCGATCGCCCGAACCTGTGGTGGTCGATCGAACGGGTGCCACGGTCGGGTCATCGCCTCGAGTCCCTGGTACGATGGGTCTTTCATGCGCGGGGCGCCGGCATCGTCTACGCTCCGACCCGAAACGCGGTGGAAGGCGTTCGTCATCGCCTCTCCCGGTCCGGGATCTCCGCCGAGTCATACCACGCAGGCCTTCCGGGGCCCGTCCGCTCTGCGGTGCAGCGCCGCTTCATGGACAGCGCGACACGGGTCGTCGTCGCGACAAATGCTTTTGGGATGGGGATCGACAAACCCGACGTCCGGTTCGTCACGCACCTGTGCCTGCCGACGACGCTCGAGGCGTACTACCAGGAGGCGGGCCGGGCGGGCAGAGATGGCTCGCCCTCGCGGTGTGTGGCGTATCACGGCCCCTCGGACCGGCGGTTGGGGGTCCGGTTCGTCGATCGCACGCACCCGCCCGAGATCCGACTGCGTTGGCTCCATTGGCGCCTTTGTCGTCTTGCGGGCCGAGCTCGGACACTCGACTGCAACGATCCTCGAATCCCGCATGCGGTCGGGCCGGGGGTCGAACCATGGCGGCGGGGCGACGCGTCGGGAGCCTTCGCGGCCCTCGAGCGGATCGGGGCGATACGGGGTTGCGGAACCGTCACGGTGGATGGCGTGTCTGTACACGAGAGAGTGAGAGTGCTTGATCGACCGAAGTGGTTACAATCAAACGTTTTACGCAGATCAGCCCTGGCGCGACTCGCCGCTGTGCAGCGACTCGCGGCCAGCCGGGGATGCCGCAGAAACGGCCTCTTGCACTATTTTGGAGAAGTCGCCGAAGCCGGATGCGGTCGCTGCGACTGCTGTGGATGGGACTCTGGACCGGGATGGCTGTGCCCTGATGGATAGATATTTGACCGCGGATCACATCGCCCTTCGCGAGCGAGTGAACCGGTTTGGCCGCGAGGCGATCGCGCCCGTGGCCCGGGAACTGGACGAGACGGGTCGGTTCCCATGGGAAAACGTGAAGACGATGGCCGACATGGGGCTCTTCGGCATCGCCGTGCCCGAAGAGCTGGGCGGCCTCGGCATGGATCAGCTCAGCTACATCCTCGTCGTCGAGGAGCTCGGCAAGTTCGACGCGAGCCACTCGATCACGGTCTCGGCGCACACCACGCTCGGGATGTCCCCCATCCTGAACTTCGGAACGGACGAGCAGAAGCAGCGCTTCGTCCCTCCGCTCGCCCGTGGCGAGGTGCTGGGTGGTTTCGGCCTGACCGAGCCCGGCGCCGGGTCGGACGCTTCGGGTACTCGGACTCGCGCCGAGCGTGATGGTGACGGGTGGCGAATCAACGGCTCCAAGATCTTCATCACCAACGCCGGCGTGGGTGAGATCTTCGTCGCCACGGCGGTGACGGAGGCGGGTAAGGGGTCGAAGGGCATCAGCAGCTTCATCGTCTGCAAGCCGACGGTTGATCCGGAGCGTGCGGCGGAGGTTGGATGCGGTCATCTCGACGACCTGCCCTTCACGGACGGCGTCCGGGCGGGTGAGAAGGAAGACAAGATGGGATGGTGCGCGTCCGACACGCGGGAGTTGCACTTCGAGGACGCCTGGGTGCCCTCGGGTCAGCTGCTCGGACAGGAAGGACGGGGCTTCATCAACTTCATGAAGACTCTCGATTCCGGTCGCATCGGAGTCGCCGCACTGTCCCTCGGCCTCGCCCAGGGCGCGCTCGACACGGCCGTGCGGTATACGACCGAGCGTGAGCAGTTCGGCCAGCGGGTGTGGGATTTCCAGCAGGTCCAGTTCAAGTTGGCGGAAATCGCGACCGACATCCAAGCGGGTCGTCACCTCACGTACCACGCCGCGTGGCTGATGGACAACGGTCAGTCGTATGCCAAAGAGGCGGCCATGGCGAAGTATTTCTGTTCGGAGCTGTCCATGCGCGCCACGCTCGGCGCGATTCAGGTCATGGGCGGGGCCGGATACACGAGTGAGTACCCGGTCGAGCGGATGATGCGTGACGCGAAGATCTGCGAAATTGGTGAAGGAACGAACGAGATTCAGCGGTTGGTCATTGCCCGGAAGGTCCTGGAGGAGTTCCAGACCGATCCGTTGACCAGCCTGGCGCCGAAGCGGGAAATGGAGACCGCGGGCGCGTAGACAATTCAACAACGTCGGTCCGCTGCGGTCGGGAGCGGGCGTCCTCAGGACATGTGTCCCTGGAACGCCCCTCTACTGCACCCGGATCCGTCGGAGCCCCGGTGGTCGCCGGAACTGCTCGAATCGCGGTTCGCGAAGAGCAGTTCAGGGTCGCCCGGGGGCCCCGCGGGGGTTCAACGGAGCCGACATCACAACTGGAGACATACTTGAGGAGAGAAATCCTCGTGAGCTCGAACCCACAGGAATCGTGGGTCGCGCTCCGTGAAGACAATCGACTGGCCGAGGTCATGTTCGACCGCCCGGATCAAAATCGGGTTCTCGGAGACATTTTCCTGGGCCGCGTCGATGCCGTATTGCCCGGCATTCAGGCCGCATTCGTAGATATCGGGACGGGCAAGGCAGGCTTCCTGCACGTGTCCGATCTCAATCTCGGCGATGAGGGGGACGGAGAAGACGAGGCCAATGGAAGCGACAACGGTGATGTCGAGGACGGCAACGCCGCGGCCGACGAATCGTCGAAGGGCAAAGGTGGAGGTCGTGGTCGTGGTCGGGGCGGTGGCCGCGGGCGAGGTCGTGGACGTCGCCCGAGACAGCTGCCGCCGATCCAGGACCACATCAAGAAGGGCCAGACCATTCTTGTGCAGGTCACCAAGGAAGCGATCAGCACCAAGGGCCCCCGCCTGACGGCTGACATTTCCCTCCCGGGGCGCTTTCTGGTCTACATGCCGTTCGCCTCGAGGGTCGGAGTCAGCCGCAAGATCGAAGGGCGGAACCAGAGAGCGAAGCTGCGCAAGATGGCGCAGAAGATCCTTCCCCGGGACAGCGGCGGTCTCATCGTCCGTACCGTCGGAGAGGAAGTCACCGCGGAAAAACTCGAGCGAGAGTTCAAGCGGCTCCACGAGCGGTGGCAGAAGATCAGGGGGGATGCGGAAGCGCTGACGGCTCCGTCCCCGGTACACCGCGAGGCGACCCTGATCAGCGGCGTGATTCGCGATCTGTTTAGCGACAAGTTCGAGGCGCTGCGCGTCGATTCGAAGCAGGCGTACGACGAGATCGTCGACTACGTGAAGAGCGTTGATCCCGATCTGCTCGACCGAGTCCATCTGCACCGCGGGGACTCACCTCTCTTCGACGAGTACGGTGTCGAGGAGGAGATCCAGAAAGCGTTCCGCCGCAATGTGCCACTCAAGTCGGGTGGGAGCCTCGTCATCGAGCCGACCGAGGCACTCGTATCGATTGACGTGAACACGGGCCGGTTTACGGGGAAGGGAAAGAAGGATCCCGAACAGACAATCCTCAAGAACAACCTCGAAGCCGCCCGCGAAATCGCCAAGCAGCTCCGGCTCCGTGACGTTGGGGGGATCATCGTCGTCGACTTCATCGACATGGAGGCGCAGGAGAGTCGAGACAAGGTGCTTCGGGAGTTGCGCTCGCACCTCGGCCGCGACCGGGCGCGAACGAAGGCGTTCGAGGTGTCGAGTCTCGGCCTGATTGAGATGACCCGCCAACGCGTGCGCCCCTCGGTCTTCAATTCGCTGACCTCCATCTGTCAATCGTGTGGCGGAATCGGGCGCGTGTACACCCCGGCCAGCGTCGTTCGCCAGATCGAGCGTACGATCGCGCGGGCCGCCGCCTCCAGAGACGAGAAGAGTCTCGTCGTGCGGGTGCATCCGGAGGTTGCGCTACGCGTCATCGAGGAAGAGCCAGGCTTCCTGAAGAGGCTCGGGAACCGCACGCAGCTGCAGTTGCGCCTGCGCGATGATCCGCTGATGCGGCTGGACGAGTTCCGTCTGCTCTCTGGTCCCGCGGAGACGGATGTGACCGAGAAGTATGCAGCGTGACGCGTTCAGGACGTCTTGACCGACGCTTAGGGCCTTTCGACATTTATAGGCTCCACATCAAAACGGATTCCACCTCGGGATCACGATATGTACGCGGTATTTCAAACAGGCGGTAAGCAGTTCCGGGCAGAGCCCGGCTCCCGCCTTCGCATCCCCACGCTCGAAGCGGACGTCGGGGATTCGGTAACCTTCGATCACGTGCTCCTGGCCGGTGACGGCGGAGAGAACGTCAAGGTCGGTGCGCCGACTGTCGACGGCGCGTCGGTCAAGGCCGAGGTGATTCGGCACGGCCGCGGTGACAAAATCATCGTGTTCAAGCGGAAGCGTCGGAAAGGCTATCGCAAGAAGCAGGGCCACCGGCAGAACTTCACGGAGATTCGGGTCGAAGAGGTCGCGCTCGGCTGAGCAGCGCCCCGGCCCTTCTCAATAGAGGGAAAGCGTCATGGCACACAAGAAAGGTGTAGGCTCCAGCCGGAACGGGCGGGACAGCAACCCGAACCGCCTCGGTGTGAAGCGCTCCGGTGGTCAGCCGGTGAACGCCGGAGGCATCATCGTGCGTCAGCGCGGAACCAGGATTCACCCCGGTCGCAACGTCGGCCGCGGGAAGGACGACACCTTGTTCGCCCTCATCGACGGCGTCGTGACGTTCGAGCGCATGCGCGCTCGGAACGTCGTGTCGGTCTACGCCGCGGAGTAGTTCCACTCCCTTTCAAGAACCGCTAGGCGGCCGACGCCGCCTGGGGTATCTTTTTTGATGTCCGTGAATGTCGAACACGGACGGAACGCCCATGCCTGCTCCGGGGTTCTGGACCTCGAATCCTGGTTGTCCGGTAACACGTACGGAGAGGCAGGGCGACAATAGAAGGAGGTAGATGTTGTCTACCGATGACCTTCGCGAGCCTGAGGCTCGTGTCGAGACAGGGGACTCGAGGTCCGAGTCCCCGCAGGATCGGGGGACGCCGGTTTGGCGACTCCGCGGGTCGAGAGCCGGCTTTCTCACCGCTCTCCTCACGGTCCCCGTCGTGTGGATGGGTCGAGACGTCGCGACTCAGTCCCTCACGCTCGATGCTCTGACGGTCGATGCTGCTCCAAGGAGTTCCATCCCGCTGGACGTTCATCCGCGGGTCGAGAAGTGGCTCAAGGCCTTTCAGACGACCCGCCGTGAGGAGTTCGAGTATCTGCTCGTTCGAAAGCAGCGGTTCGATGAGGTCCTCCAGTCGAACCTCCGGCTACGTGGAATGCCGGAAGAGCTCGCCTACATCCCGATGATCGAGTCCGAGTACTCGCCGCTCGCTGTTTCCCGGGTGTTCGCGGTGGGGCTGTGGCAGTTCATGAGTCCTACGGCCCTGCAGTACGGGCTCCGCATGGATCCATTCGTGGACGAACGGCGTGATCCGGTCCGTGCCACCGAGGCGGCGCTGGAGTATCTGGCGTACCTGCACAATCGCTTCGGCGGATCCTGGTACCTCGCCGCGGCTGCATTCAACGCGGGGCCGGGCCGTCTCGAAATGGTGCTCAATCGCCATGCGTCAGGGCGTGAGTGGAATGATGCTCTCTTCTGGGATATCGCCGACTACCTGCCGCGCGAGACCCGCGAATACGTCCCGAAAATGATCGCCGTATCCCGTCTGGCTCGGGATGCCGAGGTCGCGGATTCGGATGGGACCGTCACTCCCTACCGATACGACAACATCTTCGTGCCCGGCTACACCACGCTGCAGAGCGTCGCGGATGCCCTGGACGCGAACGCGGAGCTCATCTTCGCGCTCAATCCGCACCTGACTCAGGGCGTGACGCCCCCGGGAGAGATGTACCCCGTGCGTGTTCCCGTCGGCAGTGGCGGGGCTGCGGTCGCACGGCTCTCTGGAGAGCTGCCGCCTCGGCGGACGGACGACTAGGCGCACGGACGACCGCGGGGATGGACGACCAGGTCGTCGCAGCCGTCCCGGGTCAGCTGACGCGAGCGCCCGACCGGAGGGGCGGGCACTGACGGGTCCGCCCCTCTCTGCCTTCAGGGCCTGATCGTGTCCCTACTCGAAGAAGGCGTCGAGATGCTCTTCTGTCTGGGGCTCGGTGGCCAGGCTGACGATGATGAGTACCGGGATGTGGACGAGGAGGCCGACGATGCCCTCGTGGATATCGAACGGCTTGTACTCCGGGTTCTGCCAGAAGAAGAAGGCCGTGGCTGCCCCGGCGATCAGCCCGGCGATCACGCCCCGCGTGGTCGCGCGCCTCCAGTACAGCGCAGCCAAGACGGGTGGCGCGAACTGGGCGATGATCCCGTACGCCGATGCCAGCAACAACACGAGTGACGAGTCCGGATCCTGTGCGAAGATGTACGCGGTCGCGCCCGTGAGGAGTACGAGCCCCTGCATGAGACGGCGCTGCGTGTGCTCGTCCAGATCGACGAACTGCTGAACACCGTCTTCCACGACCACCGACGCCGACGCGTGAAGGAGTGCGTCTCCGGTCGACATGGACGCGGACAGTGCTCCGGCACAGAAGAGCCCGACGACCAGCGCGGGCAGCTCGGTCTCCAGAATCATGAAGGGGAGAATGAAGTCACTCGACGGCGGAGAGCCCGCGAAGAGCACGCCCGAGAACCCTATCAGAAAGACGGGGATCAGAAAGAGCTGGAAGGTCGGGAAGAGAATCACCGTGCGACGAAGGGTGTCGTCGTCCTTCGCCGTGAACGCCTTCATGAACAGGTGTGGCCACATCATGAGGCCCACGGCGCTCACGAGAATGAAGCTCGAGTAGGCCCCCCAGCTCCAGGCCTCCCCGGTCGCGGTCAGTCCCGGTGGGTCGAGCAAATCCGGTCGCTCTGCCACGATCTGCGTGAACATCTCACCGATACCGCCGTACAGCGCATTCGGGAGATACAGCCCCAGGGACCAGGCGATGACCACCATGAAGATACCCTGGAACGTATTGGTCCATCCGACGGCCATGGCTCCCGCGGACAGGACGTACGCGATTACGATGCCGTACGCGACCGCCGAACCCAGCCAGATCGGTACGTTCCCGTCCGTGACCGCTTCGATCACGATACCTGCGCCGCGCATCTGCAGAGTCACGTAGGGCACGAAGGCGATCAGGCTGAGAAGCGCGATCAATCCCGAGAGGTTTCGTGACGGAAACCGACCCGTGATGAGCTGAGCCTGGGTCACGAACCCGTGTCGCCGACCGAGCGCGGCGACCCTCGGCCCAACCCAGTAGAAGGGCGCCATCCCGAGCGCTCCGTACGCCAGGATGTAGAAGGCCGCAGCACCTCGGGAATACGCCCAGCCGGGCCCGCCGAGGAATGCGAAGGCACTGAAGACCGATGCACCGGTGACGAAATACATGACCAGTAGCCCGAAGCTTCGGTCGGCAGCCACATAGCCAGCGACACTGTCGCTCTGCTTTCGGCCGGCCAGAAGACCGATGGTGAGCGTCAGGCCCAGGTACAGGGTGATGATGATCGTAACGACAATCCACTGCTCCATCAGGCGTCACCTCCACCATCGATCCGGTGCTTCTTCTCGACTCGGTCGAGCAGGGCGAGCACGATGACACTTCCGGCGATCCAGACGGCGATCCATGCCATGGTGAAGGGCAGGCCAAGCACAAGGGGCTCGGCCTTGGCGAACGGGAGGATACCCGGCCAGGTGACGAAGTACAGCATCGCCAGGTGGTATCCCGCCGCCAGAACCCGTGCGGTCCTCAGGCTCATGGTGTAGCTCCTGATCCCCGGATCCGACGCTTCACGTCGAGCGGCACGCGCGTGCCGTACTCCGTGACGCCGGACAGCCGGCTGAAGTAACTGTAGGCAGCGGTCTGAGCGGCCTCGATCACCGCACCGCCGTTACCCCCGTAGTTCGACATGACGGTGATCACGTACGGGCGATCCGGGACGTCGACGATCGCCCAGACCGTGGCAACCCCCGTGATGCCGCCCGGCTTGAACGCGATCGGAATCGAGTTCGGAACGGGGGTCCGGATCGGGCCTCCCTTGGGAAGCTCCAGAATCTCGAGCACGCGTCGGCATGACGCTTCGCTCATCGGCAGATCGCACGTCGCGATCCGTTCCATGATGGTGGCTGCGTCTCGTGGCGTGGAGAGGTTCTCGTTTCCACGGGCCGACTCTTCCGGCTGAATCATCTTGCGCTGCAGCCGCGTACTCGGAGCGCCGAGCGAGGTGGAGAGGGTGTTGATCGCGTCCATACCCAGCTCGTCGATCAACACGTTCGTCGCCGTATTGTCCGAATGCAGGATCATGTAGATGGCGTAGTCCTCGAGCGACAGCGCAGAGCCTCCGTCCGTCAGGACCTGAAGCACCCCGCTCCCACCGGTTCGTACCTCGTCCGTCAGGTCGATCCGCTTTACGAGCAGGTCCGGATCGGCCTCGGCCCGGCGAAAGAGTTCCAGGAGGATGGGGACCTTGATCGCGCTCGCCTGCGGGAAGACCAGCTGGTCGCGCACTGCAAAGCGATCACCAGTCGTGAGGTCCACGACGTGTACGCCGGCCACGCCTTCATAGGCTTCGACGATCGATGTCAGCTGCCCCTGAAGATGGCTGCGGAGCAGGGTGAGCTGCTCTGCCTCCTGGGCGTGGGCCGGCGCCGAAATCGGAAGAAGTGCTCCCAACAAAGCTGCGATTCGGGCGATGCGCATGGACAGTTCGGTAATGGACGAAGAGGGAGATCCTAATCGTCCACGTCGAACATGGCCACGACTCCGTCGAATACGGCCGCGACCGCTGCGACAGTCCAGGTGGCCTCAGCTGCTCGCAGGAGGCCCTGCACCGGCGCGCTGCGCTCAGCGACCCTTGAAGTCCGGCTTCCGCTTCTCCATGAACGCCGAGACCCCTTCGCGGCCGTCCTCGGACGCGAAAGCGTCCAGAAACCGCTCCTTCTCGTACACCAACCCCTCCTCGAGCGGCAGTTCGAAGGAAGCCCGAATGGCATCCTTCGCCAGCCGAAGAGATACCGGGCTCCAACGAGTCATGCGACCCGCGAGCTCGAGTGCCCGGGTCAGGTGCTCTCCCTCGTCGACCAGGACGTCGATGTAGCCGATCCGATGCGCTTCCTCGGCCTCGATGAAGTCTCCGGTCAGGCTGATGATCGACGCCCAGCCGCGGCCGACTAGGCGGGCGAGACGCTGAGTCCCGCCACCACCGGGGATGAGCCCGATACGGATCTCAGCCTGACTGATGCGGGCCGTGCGATCCGCGACACGGATGTCGCAGGCGAGCGCGAGTTCGGAGCCACCTCCGATGCAGAAGCCATGGATCGCGCAGAGGACGGGCTTGGGGAAGTCGGCGACGGTTTCGTAGATCCGCCGTCGCGCGTACACCTCCCTCTGCTCCTCTGCCGTGCGAGCAGCGAACTCCGTGATATCGGCTCCGGCGACGAACGCCTTTTCTCCCGTTCCGTGAATGACGACAGCCCGAACGTCATCGTCCTGCTCGAGTTCGTCGAACGTGTCGCGAAGAATGCGACGAACCTCGGAGTTCAGGGCGTTGAGCTTGTCGGGGCGGTTGAGCGTGATGACGGCGATGTGGTCGTCGCGTTTGTCTACCAGGACCGGTGCGTCGGTCATCGGAACTCCATTCGTCGTGAAAGGGACGCGGCTGAATGCTTCGGTGCGGAGCGCTTCACGCTACCACGTATAGAAGCCTTGCCCGCTTTTCTTTCCCAGCTTGCCTTCTTCGACCATCCGCCGAAGCAGGGCGGGGGGAGCGAAGGCATCCGAACCCAGTGTCTCATGAAGGTACTCGGTGATGCCGAGCCGTACGTCGAGACCCACCAGATCGGTCAGCTTGAGCGGCCCCATCGGATGCCTGTAGCCGAGCTCCATCGCCTTGTCGATGTCCTCCGGCGAAGCGACGCCCTGCTCGAACATGCGAATGGCCTCCATGCCCAGCACGATCCCGAGGCGGGACGATGCGAAGCCCGGAGCGTCCTTCACAACGATTGGTTCCTTGCCGAGCCGGCGCGCGAAGTCGACAGCGGCGTCACGGGTGTCCTCGGACGTAGCCGGCCCCCACACGACCTCGACGAGCGCCATGATGTGAACCGGGTTGAAGAAATGCATCCCGACGAAACGACCGGGGTCCTCCACGGATGCCGCGATCTGCGCGATCGAGAGGGAGGAGGTGTTCGTAGCGAGAATCGCGTGCCCCGGGGCTGCCGCATCGACCTCGGAGAAGATCGACTCCTTGAGCTCCATCGATTCGGGCGCAGCCTCCACTACGAGGTCTGCCCCGGTCACCGCCTCCGCGATGCGGGTCGTCGTCGTGAGGTTGGCGAGCGTCGCCTCGCGCGCTTCCTCCGTCACCTTCCCGCGTGCGATGCCCTTGTCGAGGTTACCGCGAATCCGGCCCATTCCCGCAGCGACGGCGTCGTCGTTGATATCGTACATCCGTACGGTACATCCGATGGCTGCGCTGACCTGGGCGATGCCATGCCCCATGGTCCCGGCGCCGAGAACGGCCACCGTGTCGATCGTGCTCATGCTCTCTCCAGAAGGCTCGTGATGCCCTGACCCACCCCGATGCACATCGAGGCCATGCCCCGCGCGGCATCCTGTCGCCTCATCTGATGCACGAGGGTCACGACGATCCGCGCTCCCGAGCAACCGACCGGATGTCCCAGAGCGATCGCCCCTCCGTTGACGTTCACCCGCTCGGGGTCCAGCCCGAGTTCCGTCATGCACGGGATCGCCTGAGCCGCGAATGCCTCGTTGAGCTCGGCGATATCGATGTCATCGATCGTCCAGCCCCGTCGCGCGAGTGCCTTCCGGGTCGCCAGGACGGGCCCGATGCCCATCCGATGGGGCTCGACGCCGGCCACCGCTCCCCCGACGACACGCGCCATGGGCTCGAGCCCCAGCTCCTTACCCCGCTCGGCGGAGACCACCAGGAGGGCTGCCGCACCATCGTTGATGCCGGACGAGTTCCCGGCTGTGACCGTTCCGTCCTTCTTGAAAACGGGACGAAGGCGGGCGAGCGACTCGGCCGTCGTATCGGCTCGCGGATGCTCGTCCGTATCGATGACGATCGGATCGCCCTTCCGGCGCGGAACCGAAACGGGCACGATCTCGTCGGCGAACACGTCGGCAGCCATCGCGCGCTCGGCTCGCTGCTGGCTTTCGGCGGCGAATGCATCCTGCGCCTCGCGGGTGATACCGAATTCCTCGGCGATCACCTCGGCCGTTTCACCGAGACCGATCGTCCACTCGGGCGCGAAGGCCGGGTTGGGGAAGCGCCAGCCGAGGACGGTATCCGCGGTCTTCGGGTGCCCTCGCGAATACCCGACCTCGGGCTTGAGCATGACGAACGGCGCACGGCTCATGCTTTCCACACCGCCCGCGATGAAGACGTCACCCTCGCCGCCCTGGATCGCATGGAAGGAGGAAAGCAGGGCCTGCATGCCGGAACCGCAGAGTCGATTCACCGTCTGACCGGGTACATCGACTGGAAGTCCGGCTCGCAGCAGGGCCATGCGAGCCACATTCCGGTTGTCCTCTCCGGCCTGGTTGATGCACCCGAAGAGCACGTCGTCGATCGTCTTCGGATCGACGTCGTTTCGCTGGAGGAGCCCTTCGATCGTGACGGCTGCGAGGTCGTCCGGGCGTACGGGTGCAAGCCCTCCTCCGTGCCGGCCGATCGGCGTCCGAACGCCGTCGATGATCCATGCTTCGCGCATCGTCTTGTCCTGTATGGGTTCCTGAATGTCGTGACCGACTTCAGCCGTCCACGGCCACCCAGACACTCTTCGTCTGCGTGTACTTCTCGAGCGCTGCTTCGTGCCCCAGATCGCGACCGAAGCCGCTCGCCTTGTATCCGCCGAACGGGGACGCCGAGTCGTAC
This sequence comes from uncultured Gemmatimonadota bacterium, assembly GCA_938030915.1. Lineage (GTDB taxonomy): Bacteria > Gemmatimonadota > Gemmatimonadetes > Longimicrobiales > Gaopeijiaceae > UBA2589. The sequence continues at coordinate 159 of CALHIO010000040.1, read as the reverse complement.
TGGTTGTAGGTATTGATCCAGACCGTGCCTGCCTGAAGCTCCCGGGCGACGCGATGGGCCGTGCCGATGTCTCGCGTCCACACACCGGACGCGAGACCGTACATCGTGTCGTTGGCGACCTCGATCGCGTGGTCGACATCATCGACCGGAATCACCGCA
>CALHIO010000039.1 GCA_938030915.1 uncultured Gemmatimonadota bacterium | reverse complement strand
AGCGCATCGGGTACACGAACTCCGCGTACGGGATCGACGCGACAACATGCTCGGTTCTGACGAGCCTCGATCGTCAGTCCCTGCACATCGCGATGGGCGTCGATACGGGGGGCGCCGGTGACCAGGGGATGATGTTCGGGTACGCGTCCGACGAGACGCCGGAGTACATGCCGCCGACGATCCACTACGCGCACGCGCTGACCCGCCAGCTGGCGAAGGTGCGGCAAAGCGGCGAGTTGCCCTGGGTCCGCCCGGACGGCAAGTCGCAGGTGACGATCGAGTTCGACGGAGACACTCCGGTTCGCATCCACACCGTGGTCGTGAGTACCCAGCACGACGAGGACGTCAGTCAGGACGACATCGTGCAGGGCATCGCCGAGAAAGTCGTGAGGCCTGCGTTGCCGTCCGGCCTCTACGATCCGGACGACTGCATCCTGCACGTCAATCCCACGGGGCGTTTCGTCATCGGTGGGCCGCACGGTGACGCAGGACTCACCGGACGAAAGATCATCGTCGACACCTACGGGGGCGTCGGACGCCACGGCGGAGGCGCATTCTCCGGCAAGGACGCCACGAAAGTCGATCGGTCGGCTGCCTATGCCGCGCGTTGGGCGGCGAAGAACGTCGTCGCCGCCGGTCTCGCGCGCCGGTGCGAGATCCAGCTGGCATATGCGATCGGCGTCGTCGAACCGGTCTCGGTCCACGTGACGACGTTCGGTACGAGCGAGCTTCCAGAAGAGGTTCTCTCGAAGGCCGTTGCAGAGGTCTTCGACTTCCGTCCGGCCGCCATCATCGACGCCCTCGGACTCCGGAACCCGATCTTCACGCCGACGGCGGCGTACGGGCACTTCGGGCGCATGCCGGAGACGAAGGTCCCGGACTGCTCGGAGACCGGTGAGGAGGTCCGATTCTTCGCGTGGGAGGACACGAACCGGGTCGACGACCTCAAGACTGCCGCCGGGGTCTGACGGGACGGCACGGGCGTCGGGGTCCGGGAGAACCCCTACGCGACTCGGGAGTATTGGAGGCATATCGGGGTGCCACCCCGTTCACTCCTTCCTCACGGAGCAACCGAGCGCGTGCTGACCGAAGTAAGGGTTCAGAGTCTGGCACTGGACCGGAGCACGAACACGCCCGTCGTCATCCTACAGGAGGTCGACGGAGAGCGCGTCTTGCCGATCTGGATCGGACCGGCGGAAGCGAGTGCGATCGCGATGCGGCTGGCCGAGATGGACAGTCCCCGGCCCCTCACGCACGATCTCTTCTGCTCTGTGTTGCGGGAACTCGGCGGGGCCGTGACGAAGGTGATCATCACCAAGGTGCAAAAGAGCACGTATTACGCCGAGCTGGTCGTGAGCCGGAATGGCGAGGTGATCAGTGTGGACGCTCGACCGTCCGACTCGATCGCGGTGGCCCTTCGTGCCGATGCGCGGATTATGGCCGATGACTCCCTGCTCGAGATCGCCACGATCGAAATCGCGGAGGACGAAGAGGTGCCGGACGCCCAGGCGGTCATTGGGGAGGTCGAGGTCCTCGAGCGTGACAGGGAAATGGGGCCCGAGGAGCTCAAGGAGCACCTTCGGCGTCTCAACCCGGAGGACTTTGGGCGTTTCACCCCCTGACGCACGGCGGGCCGTATGGGCTCGCGCAGTGCGTCGCTGGCCGAGACGCGTCCTGCTCGGTGGTCTTCTGGCCCTTCACTTCGTGTTTCCGTCGTCCGGTCAGGTGGACGCGCAGCAACCGGTCATGCGAGGAACGGCCTTTCTGGGGGACACCGTCATGTCCGACGGAATCGCCGTGCTGCACCACCTGACCCAGGGGACTCAAGGCGAGCTCGACTCGATCCGGCTCGGTGCGGACGGCTCGTTTCGTTTCACGCTTCCCGGCGAGCCGGACCCCATGCGGAGCGACATCTTCTTCGCATCCGTACGGCACGACGGAGTGCTGTACTTCGGTCCAATGATCACGACCCTCGCGCAGCTCGACTCGGCGTATCAGGTCAACGTGTACGATACGCTGCTCGCTCCGACCGAGGGACTGCCAGTCGTGCTGCAGTCCCGCAGCGTCTTCATCGAGCCCGACTCTGCCGACTGGCGGGTCACGGATCTCTTCGAGCTTCGAAACGACCAGTCCCGGACGATTGTGGCGCGGTCGGGCGGATACACGTGGCGTCATCCGATGCCGTCCGGCATCCGCGAGGTCCAGGCGGGGGAGGGCGAGCTCGCGGGTGACGCAGCACAGTACCTGAACGGCGAGATCGTGGCCCGGGCCGCTCTGCCCCCGGGAGGGCGGCTGTTCGTCGTTCGCTATCGCACCGATTCTCCGTTTCTCTCCCTGCCCGTGCAGGCTGGAACGGAGCGGCTCGACGTCCTGATCCGCGAACCTGCGCCGATGCTCGACGTGCAGGGGCTGGACTTCATGGAACGGCAGGAGTTCGAGGCGGGTTCGACCTACCGCCGCTTCGCGGGTGCCAACCTCGCCGGGCCCTCGGTGACCATCGTCCGAACCGAGGAAGTTTCACCACCCCGGGTCGAATGGGCTGCAGTACTTCTGGCGTTGGTTCTGACCGCGGTGGGTGTCGCGGCACTGCGGCCTCGCACGGCGCCGGAGCCGGCGGTGGTCACGACCCTCGACCGTCAGGCACTTCTTCTTCAGGTGGCGCAACTCGATGAGGACTTCGACACATCGGATCCGACGGACCGAGATCGGCAGGCCTACGAACAGCGCCGCACCGAGCTTCTCCGGCTCATCCGGTCGTTGAGCTGATCGTGGCTCCCGTCACGACACGAGCCGTCCTTCTGCGCGCGCACGACTACGGTGACTCGAGTCGCATTCTTCGCTTCTTCACCCGGGATCACGGGTTGGTCAGCGTCATCGCTCGAGGTGTGCGGGGGCGGAGCGGGAAGGGGACCACGACGCTGGCGACCTTCGCATCAGGCGACCTGACGGTCTACATGAAGGCCCATCGAGATCTGCACACCATGAAAGACTTCGTGTGTGCCGAGGTTCGAGATGATCTCGCGGCACACATGCTCCGGTTTGCGGCTGCGTCCGCCGCTGCGGAACTCGTTCTGTCTCATGCGGAGGCGGATCCGCAGCCCGCCGTGTTCGACACGCTGGAAGCGGGGCTGGATGGGCTTCGGACGGTCGGTTCGGATGCGCTCCCGGGTACCGCGCTCGCTGTTCTCTGGACCATCACGGAAGCCTTCGGCTTTGCACCTCAACTCGACGGCTGCGTCCGATGCGAGGAAGCACTTCAGGGCGATGAGGTCGGCCGGTTCGACTTTTCGGCTGGTGGGATGCGCTGTGCGGCGTGCTCCGAGGGGGCTGCGGGTCCACGCGTGGGCCCCATCGCGCGCCGTCAGCTCGACGCTCTCCTGGCAGGCCAGGTTCCTGACGGGTTGAGCCACACACGCAGGCACCTGGGGCTGGTGTCCGACTTCATCGCCTACCACGTGGTCAACAGGCCTCTGAAGTCGCTTCGCTTTCTCGGCGGCATGCTGCCGGCGGACGATGCGGAGGCGTCGGTTGGCTAGTGTGATCCTCGGAACGGCGGGCCACATCGATCACGGCAAGACCGCGCTCGTTCGGGCTCTGACCGGTACGGATACGGATCGCCTCAAAGAGGAAAAGGCACGAGGGATCACGATCGAGCTCGGCTTCGCCGAGCTGGTGGCCGAGGGCCGGCCGCACTTCGGGGTGGTCGACGTCCCGGGGCATGAGGCGTTCGTGCGGGCGATGGTGGCCGGGGCTGCGGGGATGGACGTCGTCCTTCTCGTCGTTGCGGCGGACGAGGGAGTCATGCCTCAGACCCGGGAGCATCTGGCGATCGTGGAACTGCTCGCCGTCCCGGAGCTCGTGGTTGCCATCACCAAGTGTGACGCGGTGGAAGAGGAGTGGCTCGAGCTGGTCGATGCCGATATCGAGGACGTGCTGTCCTCGACGCGCTACGCCGGTGCACCGCGTATCCGTACCTCCGCCCTTGCTCGGACCGGGCTGGAGGATCTGCTCGACACACTTTCGGACGCCGCGGAGCGGGTCCGCGCGGACACCGCAGTGGATGTCACGCGACTCCCGCTCGATCGTGTCTTCACCATCCAGGGGACCGGTACGGTCGGAACGGGGACACTCTGGAGCGGTGCGATCGAGACCGGAGCGAAGGTCCGTCTGCTACCGGACGATCTGCAGGCGCGCGTCCGCGGCCTTCAGGTCCACGGGCGGGACGCCGATCGCGCCGAGGCCGGCGATCGCACGGCCGTGGCGCTCACAGGAGACGGAGGAGACCGCGAGCGAGTCTCGCGAGGGAGCGTGCTGGTCACCGATGACGCGTGGTCCCCATCGTGGATGCTCACCACCCGACTCCAGCTCATCGAAGACACAGCGTGGACGCTCGAGCACAATCAGAGGGTGCACGTGCACCACGGCACTGCCGAAGTTCTGGCCCGATGTGCCCTGCTGGAGCCGGAGCCGCTCACGCCGGGTGACTCGGGCTGGGTGCAGCTTCGGCTCGAGGAGCCTCTCGTTGCGAGGGCAGGGGACCGGCT
>CALHIO010000038.1 GCA_938030915.1 uncultured Gemmatimonadota bacterium | reverse complement strand
GACCTCATCATGCATGCGCAGTCGGCGAACATGATGATGCAGGATTTGTTGGAAACGAACCGTAGGATGGTTGAAACGGAAGAGCGCAACCTCGCCATGCAGCGTCAACTTGACCGTCTGACCCACGTCGAGGTCGCGGCTCAGGTGTCGGGAGGGCTCGCGCACAAGTTCAACAATCTCCTGGCGGTTCTGACCGCCCAGCTCGAAATGTCGGCCAAGCTCGTCCGAGGGGGAGAATCAGAGTCGGCGCTGAGTAGCCTGACTCGAAGCCTCGAAACCAGTCAAGAGGCGGCCGAGCTTGTCAGAGAACTCCAGAGTCTTGGCGAAGATCGAAAGGTGGAGCCGGAGGAGGTCGATCTCGTGGACGTTGTGAAGCGTGCGCAAGGTCTCATGCGCCCCGTTCTCGGTACTGGCATCGACTGGGTGATAAGCGCTCCGGACAATAAGATCACCCGGGTGGTATGTGACCCGCGGGCAATCCAGGACGTCCTTGTTTCGCTTGCGATCAACGCGTCCGAGTCGATGGGTGGATCCGGTCGTATCACGACGACGATACGGCCTCTGGATTGGTCCCAGGGCCCGGTCGGGGGTTTTTCAGACGACCCGGACACCTCGCTCGTCTCGCTGCTGTTCACGGATGAGGGCGAGGGCTTCACCGCCGAGGCGAGGCGTCGTGCCTTCGAGCCCTTTTATACGACGAAGGGCGATTCACACTCGGGATTGGGATTGGTGATGGCTGAGCGACTTGTCTCGCTGAATGGAGGTCAGATCAGGCTTGTCGAGAAGCACTCTGGGGGGGCTTCGGTCGAGCTCATTCTGAGGGCGGCCGCGCCTGATGCGTCATCGACCGACCGTCTTCGTGTCCTCCTCGCTGATGATGAAGAGAAGGTTCTCGAGCTTTTCAGCGAGCTTCTGCGCTCGGAAGGCTTCGAGGTGTTTGCCTATCGCAGCCCTACCGAGGCGCTCAGGGACGCGCTCGCCGGCAAGGAATTCGACTTGATCGTGACCGATGTGAGAATGCCCGACCTGTCCGGACCCGAATTGGTTCGGAAAATCGAAGAGCACTGCGGGACCGTTCCCACCGTGTTCGCGTCAGGCTTCGCGGAGGGGGCGTTCACGGCGGCGGACTCCCCGATCGACGCGATGCACGCATTCGTACAGAAACCGTTCCCGATCCGGTCACTCATTGCAGCGATCGAAAAGGTTTTGGATGCCGCGTCCTCCGCGGGGGCGCTCAGCCGCTGAGGAACAGGCGGGTCACTGGCGCTTACTCGTCGTTGGTGACGGTGAAGCGAACCGTGTCGACCACCCACGGCTGGAGTGGCACGTGGACACCGTCCGCGACGACCGCGATCAAACGGTACTCGCCGGGCTCGACGTCCGTGAACGTGTACGCCGCGGACGCGTCACCCATATGGATGATGCTGCCGGGGACCGTCGGTACGGGCTGATCGGCCGGCGTCAGATCGGCGTTCAGATACAGATGATGGTGTCCCGTACCTGGAGTCATGTCTCCCGCCGGCAGGATGTCGACCGTCGATGACAGGGTGACGCTGATCTCGTTTCCGTTGATCAGCACGCCGTCCATCGGCGTTACGATCGTCACGGTTCCAGCGGAGGGAGCCGCTTCCGTCTCGGGCATCGCCTCGGATTGGGTGTCGCCTCCACCGCAGGCGGCGAGTACGAGGGGCACGAGCAGGGGGAGGGTCGCTTTCTTCATCGTCGAGCCGGGGGAGGTCGAGGTACGGATCAGTGCACGTTCGAACGCGAGCGAGGAAAAGAAGGGCTTCACCGCGACCCCCGCAACCGTTCGTCCGCTCCGGTTTCGACTGGGGCGGCATCCAAAGGCTCATCGTCCGGCTCTTCGGGCGGTCTCGGTCGGTTCATCCGGAGTGTCACGCCACCGAAGAAGGTCGATCCCGAGCGATTCACCTTGTGGGCGCCATCGTAGAGGTAGTCCGTGATCGCCTGGTCCCATGAGAGGCCGGCCTTGCCCATCAACTCCATCCATGGTCCGTACGCCGTCTCGTCCGGGGCCTCGGTCGTCCCACTCCAAATCGTTACGCGAGGGTTGTACGCGCCTCCGTTTCCGCTCGAACCTTTCAAAGGCATCTCGATCAGCACGCTGTCCGTCATCGGAAGGTTGTAGACATCGGGATCGTACCGGGCCCCGTAGCGTTCATAGCGCGCATAGGCGCGCTGGTTCAGATCGAACACGTCGGGGTTTGAGTTGATTCCGCGCGTGATGTAATCCCGGATCGTGAAGGCGGCGTCCTTGTGACGGGGAAAGTCCGGACTGTCCACGTAGCCGAAGCCGGGCATGAACCACCCCTTGTTGAAGCCCCAGTTCCTCTCGGTAACGCGGCCTCGTCGGACGAGGCCCGTGTACTCCGAAAAAAGCTGAACGACCTGGTGGGACGGGTAACCGTGGGGGTTGAGAAAGATGTCCGGGAGCCACATCTGCCAGAGCCGGCCCCGCACCGTGGATTCGGGATAGATCGGATGATCGGCACCGCCGCCTGAGGTCGCATCCTGGCCCAGCGGCCCGAGGTAGCCCGCGTGCAGGATGTAGTCCGGTGTGATCCGGTACAGATCATAGGCCGTCTGTGCGCCGTCGGGATTCGTGAACGGATGGATGATCACGTTGACAGCGTTCAGCTTCGCACGCTGCTCGGGATCGGTGAGCAGCAGCTCGGCGTGCCGCAGCACGTGGCTCGTCGACGAGACCTCGTTCGCGTGCTGACGCGCAGAGTACATGACCGTCGGCTTGAACGTCGTCGCCTTCACGTGCGACCAGTGACTTACGTCGACGGCGGGCATCAGGTCCATCGCCCAGATGTCCTTACCGAGGTAGCTGCGCCCAACGCGATACATCGTCGCTTCAGGGAAGGCCTCGGTCATCTTGGCGAGCATCTCATGACCCTCCTGTGGCGGGATCGGCGTGTCCCACTGCACGATCCGGTTCCCTTCGTACGTCCAATCGTCCGGCAAGAGGGCTCGCCAATCGGGCAGCGGAGCCGGCATTCCGTTCGGAGGGAGCACCACGGTCCGGCGTGACTCGGGATTCTGTTCGTGCGTCCACTCTGCCCAGAGCTCGAGCGAGCCGAGGCCTTGCCACGCGAGTTCGGACATGTACATGCCGGCGCTCCGCAGCGCTTCGATCTCCTCCATGACGCCTGCGACCATCTCGGCCGAGACCATCCGCTCGTCGACCGACTGCTCTCGCGCCACCGCGATCAGGCTGTCCCTCATGTCGAACTCGGTGTCGACGCGCACACGAAGCCCGATATGCGATACGCCCTGCTCTCCGGCTCGTACTCGTGCGAGCCGAGCGGATGGACGGGCAATGCTCGTCTTGGGAATATCGAGGCGAGTCTGCTTCGTCTCACCGCCAGCGGTCTCGTAGGAAACGACGACGGCAGGCCGGGATGTGGCAAAGCCGGTTACACGGATATCGGCGGTCGCGGCCGTACCGTCAGACTTTGGTCGCATCACGGGGACAATCCGCCCGGGAAACTGGATGCCCTGGCCGCGAGAGTTGCGGCCCAGCACATCGAAAAATTCGATCGTGCCGAAGTAGATCTCCTCGTGAAGCGCATCCATCGGCGCGTGGATCTCGTTATCGACTCCGAGACGGAAGTCGGGCTCGCTCATGTCGAGTTCCACGATCAACTCACCAAAGAAGGGAGCGTCGGCGCTGCCCCCTCGAGGAAGTCCGTCATGCAGATCCATCACATGGTCGTACATCGTCGGAAGGACGGTCGCCTGGAAGTGATCCCAGAACGTCTCGGGGTCCGTCGCGATGCGCTCGTCCACGAGCGTACGCCCGTCGGCCTCAGCCGAGAGCCAGCCCGTGGTGACCCGGACGTGTTCGTAATCCTCGAAGCGATCGAAGTACGGTCGCATCACGTAGTGAGGATCGAAGGCCTCATGGAGGATCTCCCCGCCCGACGGATCGGTGACTCGGACCGTGTAGATCGGCCCTTCCGTGACCTCTTCGAACCGGATCTGTTCCAGCTCCAGATCGAGGTCACGTGCGAGCACCTCATCGATCGGGAAGATCTCATGCAGCCAGCGAACGGGGGTGTGGATCGCCTGCTGAGGCCAGTCTTCGGGGGGTTCGTTCCGCAGGAAAGAGATCGCGATCTCCCCGATGTCCTGATCCTCGATCCGTGGGCGGATGACGTCGTAAAGCCAGGAGTAACCCTGCTTGAAGGCCGAGAGCACGACGACCTCGGTCCCGTTGGGATCGGCGCCTGCTTCGAGCAGCGCCGAGCGTGCCTCCGCTGCGAGTTGTTCACGTACCTCCGGAGGCTCGCTCAGGCGTGCCTCGACCCGGACGGCCTGACCAACGACGCCGGGGTAGACTCGTTCCGACATGAGTGCTCGGAACCGATCCACCTCCGACGGAAGGGTGAGCGACTCTTCGTAGATCGTGGTGCTCGCGGCGAGCACATTCCGGTTGTCTATGGAGACGTCGACCTCGGTGGTTCCCAGGAGGTCGACCGCTCGGGCCTCGACCCACGACGCCAACCCTGCGTCGGCGTCCTCAACCGACATGAGCACGGACGCGGACGTGATCTCCTCATCGCTCAGGGCCTGTGCGATCCGAGCGAGCTTGTACATACCGGTCCCGGCCTGACCGAGTGGCGTGTGGCCTGCTAGCGCGTCCCAGAGGCCTCGCTCGACATCATCCACGGTCGGGCGGTCCTTTCCTCGGTCCGCGAGGTTCGGGAGGCCGATCGCGAGCTGTTCCAGCGCGCGCTCCGCGCCGGCTTCGTCGGCTCCAGTCAACACGAGCGCCGGTTTCGAGCCGAAGGCTTGGGGGACCAGCTGGATCAGCCCTTCACCGGGAGCCAGTTCATCGAGGTCGATTCTTCCGCTGTCCGCGAGCTGTTCGATCAGGTCGTTGCCGGTGCCGGCGAGGACCATCGTCGGTTGAGCGCCCGGGCGCTCGATCGACGCTGCCGGGTGCACGAGCGGGACGACGAGCCCGGTCGACTCCAGCCCCAGCCGCGCACCCAGCTCGGGTAGCGCTGATACGCCGCCCGAGCCCGGTACGAGAATCGCGTCGATACGATTCGGGATCGGGCTGCCTCCCAGGAGGCCGTCTGCGGTGTAGACGTTCGAGAGGTCCAGATCGTCCTTGCTGCCGGAACCCGGCCTTCCGGGGATCGGGCCGGGACGAACCGGCTCCGCTCGACCGGGGAGACGCAGCACGGCCCCACCCGCAATGCGGACTTCGACACTCGCGAGTCCCGGGTAGGCGAGTGGGTTCATCTCGGACGACGTGTCGTCTTCTTCCTCGTCCTCGGTCTCGGTACCGCCATCCTGCGGGCTGCTCGGGGGCGTCCCGTCGGTGGACCTCAGGAAGTCCAGAGCCTCGGCGGCGGCCGTGGGATCATCCGCAGCGACGTCGACAATGAGTCTCGTGA
>CALHIO010000037.1 GCA_938030915.1 uncultured Gemmatimonadota bacterium | reverse complement strand
AGTTTTGAGCCGAGTTCGTCGAACATCCCTCGCTGGCCTCCCGACCACCCGTTGCTGACGTGCGCCGAACGGCGCGAGCTTCACGGACCGAAAGCTAGTGCAGGGACTCGGGGGTGTGGAGGCCGTGATTCGCAGGTCCCGAGGCGGGAACGGAGCGAATCGACGCCTGAATACGCCCGGGGACGCCAGGACTCTGGCACTCACTTTGCACCGCAAAGTAGATGGTCACCGGGCGTCGACGGGTGGCTCGGTTGCAGCCAAGCACATCCTGAAAGGGAGGACGATGTGGACGACCTCGATCAACCCAGAGCGGTGGGCGCGCTCACCGACTTTCTTTTCCCCGCACCAGCCCAGCGTAATGTCGGGGCCATTCTGTCTTGGTGGGAAAAACGGCGAATCCCCTACAACCTCGCAGTCGGAGTCTGCGGGGCCGCCTCGGTCGCCTGGATCTTCGTCGGAGAGTTCATCATCACCGGGGGGAGTGTCGCCGCGGTGGCTCCGTGGCAGGGCGTTCTGGTCTTCGCGCTGCTCGCCAACCTCTGCTACACCCTCGGCCCCGCGATCGAGATCGTCACCCACAAGATCTGGGGTCGCGAAGTCCTGCCGGTCGGTCCGGCTCTGTACCGGATGGGCCTGACGTTCTCTCTGGGCCTCGCACTGCTGCCCGGAATGGTCATGACCATCTCGATGATCGTCCGGACCTTCTTCGCCATCTTCGGCAACGGCGTGGGCTGAGTCGACTCGTCAGTCGACCGGAATGATCTGGCTCCGCTTCGTTCCGACCGACACGAACTTCACCGGCGCGTTCGTCAGCTCCTCGATTCGGTCCAGGTAGGCCCGAGCGTTGGACGGCAGATCCTCGATCCGGCGGATGTCGCAGGTCGACGACTTCCACCCCGGCATCGTCTCGTAGACTGGTTCGACGTCGGCCAGTGCCCACGTGTCCGCCGGGAAGAACTCACGCGTCTTCCCGTCCGGCATTCGATACGCGGTCGCGATCTTCACCTCGTCGAGCGTATCGAGCACATCCAGCTTCGTCACCGCGATCCCGGTGAGACCGTTTACCTGGGACGCGAAGCGCGTGAGCACGGAGTCGAACCAGCCACAGCGACGGGGTCTGCCCGTCGTCGCGCCGAACTCGCCACCGAGCGTGCGCACGTGCTCGTCCATCTCCGGCGACATCTCGCTGGGTAGCGGCCCCTCACCCACCCTCGTGGTATACGCCTTCACGATCCCGATCACGTCGGTGATCTGAGTCGGCCCGATCCCGCTGCCGGTCGCAGCACTTCCTGCGGTGGTGTTGGACGATGTCACGAAGGGGTACGTGCCATGGTCCAGGTCGAGCGCAGTCCCCTGCGCCCCCTCGAGGAGGACGTGCCGCCCGGACCGCAGAGCCGTGCTGATCTCCGGACCAACGTCCGTCGCGATGGCGAGGAGGCGCTCGCTCAGGGCGAGCGTCTCGTCCATGGCGCGATCCAGCTCTTGGGTGCCGGCTCCCAGCTCGTCGAGGCGAGCCACGACGCGCGACTTGGCCGCCTCGATCCGCTTCGCAAGCCGCTCGGGGTTCAGGAGATCCGCCGTACGCACACCCCGACGTCCGGCCTTGTCCTCGTACGCTGGCCCGATGCCGCGACCCGTGGTCCCGATCTTCGTATCGGCCGCGAGCTCGACCGCCTTGTCCAGGAAGCGGTGGTACGGCATCAGGAGCTGCGCGCGGTAGCTGACCCCGACACGACCCTCGATATCGATGCCCCGCTCGAGGATCGCATCGTACTCCTCGAAGAACTGCTGCACGTCGAGGACCACCCCATTGCCCAGGAGACAACGGCGCCCCTCGTGCAGGATGCCGGACGGAATCTGGTGGAGAACGAACTCGTCCTCACCGACGTGGACGGTGTGACCTGCGTTCGCGCCGCCCTGGTAGCGGGCCACGATGTCGACCCGCTCTGCGAGCACGTCGACGATCTTGCCCTTCCCCTCGTCGCCCCACTGACAGCCGACGATGACGGTGCAGGAGCCCTGATCCGGCATGATGTCCTCTGTAACCGACAATGAGAAACGGGCCCGTCCCCGGCAGGGGGATGGGCCCGTGACTGGTGTATCCTTTGGTAAAAGCTACCCGTGGGTCATGGGGGTGTCAACGCGATTTGGCTGCGCTCAGACCCCCGCGGGTGCGAGCAGATCGGCGTCCTGGAGAATGCCCCGGATCGTCTCGATCCGGTCCTCAGACGCCGCCTGAAGTGGAGGCCTCGGAGCCCCTCCGGCGAAGCCCAGCAGGTCGAGCGCGGCCTTCACGCCCGGAACGCCCATGCCTCCGACGATCTGCTGGTGCACCGGAGCGATACGCGCCTGGAGGGCCGCGGCATCCTTGTCACGCCCCTCGGCGTGAGCGGCCGCGATGCCCGCGGCTTCCGCACCTGCCATGAGCCCGACCGCGACGATTCCGCCGACACATCCCCCCTGCATCGCGGGATGCAGGATCGCACCACTCCCGACCAGAACCTGGAAGTCGTCCGACGTGGCGCCGACGAGTTCCACCGCGAGATCGAGCTGCCCCCGCGAGTCCTTGATACCGACGATGTTCGGATGTTCGGACAGCCGCCCGATGAGGTCGGTGGAGAACTCGAGGGTGCTGAGTCGGAGCGGGACCTGGTAGATCAGCACCGGAATCGGCGACGCCTCGGCCACGGCCGTGAAGTGGGTCGTCAGCACCTCGTCGGACATGGCGCCCTTGAAGTACGCCGGAGGACTCACGAGCACGGCATCGGCCCCCGCCTCGGCAGCCTGCCGCGTGAGCCGGATCGTGTGTCGCGTCGATTCCGTTCCGGTTCCGGCGATCACCTTCGCGTCCTGAGGAACGACGTCAGCCGCCGCTTCGACGAGCGTCGCGCGCTCTTCTTCGTCGAGGAAGACCGATTCGCCGGTCGAACCGGAGATCAGAATGCCGGAGACCGGATTCTCGAACCAGCGGCCGAGATTCGAGCGAAAGGCGGGTACGTCGACATCGCCAGTCGCGGCGTCGAACGGGGTCGTGACGGGGAGGAATGCCCCCCGGAGATCGATCGTGCCGTCGGCCATCGCCGTCAGCCTCCCATGATGTTGGTCATTTCGTCTGCGAGCCCCTGAGTGCCGTGAGGGCGGGCGCCAGCTGCCGCGCCGCCCGTGGCGGAGCCGAACATGTTCATCTTCAGATCGAAGTCGGACGGGTTGTTGGCCGCCGCCTTCGCGACCTCGAACTCCACCTGACTCGACTTCACGAGTTCCATGAGATGCTGATCGAAGGTCTGCGAGCCGTAATGGCTGCGCCCTTCCTCGATCAGATCCGAGATCTCCTCCATTCGCTCCGGGTCACGAACGCAGTCCCGGATCGTCGAGGTCATCAGCATAACCTCCATAGCCGCGACCCGCCCACCCTCACGCTTCGCGACGAGCCGCTGCGATAGGACGG
>CALHIO010000036.1 GCA_938030915.1 uncultured Gemmatimonadota bacterium | reverse complement strand
GGCTCCGCGGGGAGCCGCCCCATCGTGCATCCGGATCCGTCTCGGTCGGGTGCGCCGTGCTCCGGACGAGGGGAGAGCACCCGCAGTGTTCCACTGCGTTCGAGCGGCTCGTCGTGGACCTCGGGACCCGTTGCCGAGGTAGGAAGATTCACGGCTTGGTTGGCGCGCGTGACACGAGCCTTGTGCAGGCAGAAACATGTGTTTACTACTGTAGGACCGCCCCAGTTCGGGCCCGTGATCTCCCTTCAGAACTCACGAACGGATGCTCTCGGTACGCGCCTACTCCCGGCTCCTTAAAACGACGCTTCCCGGCTGTGCCATCCTCACGATGCTCGTGACGATGGGGCCGCTAAGTGCGCAGACCTTGCAGGGGTCGCGCACGTCCATGGATCGTCAGGTTCGCGCGGCGCAGCAGCATGATTTCACCTTTATCGACACGCCCGAGCGGGTCCGCTTTTTTGTGGATCAGGGCTGGTTGGTCCGAATCGACTCCTCGCGGGATTTCGTCGTCAAGAACGATGTTCGCTATCCCTCCGCGCGCCCGGAAGTGCAGCTTTTCGCCGAGAGACTCGGTCGTCAGTACCGGAGGGCATGCGGCGAGCAGCTCGTCGTCACGAGCCTGACCCGGCCCACGACGCACCAGCCGCGAAATGCGTCCGATCGGTCGGTGCACCCGACCGGGATGGCACTCGATCTCCGCTACAGCTGGAATCGGTCATGCCGGGAATGGTTGCAGGGTGTCCTGTCCAGCCTGGAGCGCCAGGGCGTGCTTGAAGCGACGCTCGAGCGAAATCCGCGCCACTACCATGTAGCGCTCTTCCCCGAGCCGTACGCGAACTACGTCGCGTCATTGACCGCTCGCGGCGTCGGCGGCCCGGAGTCACTCGAATACCGGGTACGGCGGGGAGACTCTCTCTGGACGATCGCACGAGCTCACGGGACCTCCGTCGACGAGCTTCGGGACATAAACGGGATCCGTGGTAACCGGATCTACGTCGGGCAGGTGATCGACGTGCCTCAGGGCGGTTGATTCTCGCCACGGAGCATCTCACGCCGGGAGAGCTCAGCGCGCTCGAGCGTTACCACCTGATGACATCTTTGGTCGTGCCCCGACCGATCGGTTGGCTTTCCACTCGGGGCGTGGACGGCGTTCCGAATCTCGCCCCGTTCAGCTACTTCACGGCGATTTCCGTCCGACCCATGCTTGTGGCGGTCTCTATCGGGCACAAGAAGGTTGGGCTGAAGGATTCCCTCGTGAATCTGAGGCATCGGGGTGCCTTCTGCGTGAACGTGGTGTCCGAAGAGCTGCTCGAGCCCATGAACGAGTCTTCAGCCACCGTGCCGCCCGACGTCGACGAGTTCGAGCTTGCCTCGCTGACTGCGGTCGACTCGGATCGGGTGGATGCGCCCTACGTGGGCGAGTGCCGCGCCGTCTTCGAGTGTCGGGTTCAGCAGGAAGTCGATTTGCGCGGCGCCCCGAATACGCTCGTGATCGGCGAGGTCGTCGGCGTGCGACTCGACCCGTCCCTCGGATCGGAGGAGGGGACCCGGATCATACGTCCTGAGGAACTGCGGCCGGTCGGCCGGCTCGGGGGAGCAGCCTACTCGGTGGTGGACCAGGTCCGGCGCGTTTTGAGACCGGACCGCCGCTGAGCGCGCCACTGGGCGCTCGCGCTCGGGAGACCTCAGTCCCCGGGGCCACCCCAGAGCAGTTGCATCCCCTCTCGGTAGGGAAGGAGTAGCGGGCCACCGTCGGCGCGATCGATCCATACGACCGCACTCGAGGGGTCGGCAGCCGTCACCCTCAGATTGGCTCCGGGCCCCAGGTCGCGTACATACCTGATCTTCGCGTCCGGGAGGGCTGGAGCTCGCCAGGCGACCAGCTCCAGGTCAAGCACCCCCAGACGGTCGGCGCGGGCCTCCCGCATGCACGTCGCATCCGCTTCGACATCGGCGGACACGCGGATCCGGTTCCCGGGAGAGAGTGTCCGAGTTTGCAGTTCCGCGGGTGAGCCGGGTTGTGGGTCGAAGTCCAGGTCGGGAGCAGGTCCGATCGGAGAGGCCCGCCAGCGAGCGAATTGGTCGACCCGGCACAGGTCATTGCGTCGAAGCGCGGTCTCGATCGAATCGCGACGCATACCTGCAGCCGCGAGCCGTGCCGAGACGCGTGACGCCCAACTCCCGTGGACGAACACGACCCTCGGGGTGACCGCGTCCTCGGCGGCCATGGCGGTGACGGCTTCGTTCTCCCCTAAGGGGTCGCTCGCCACCGAGCCTGCGATGCCTGCGAGGGTCGACAGGCTCAGTACGATACCGGCAGTCAGGGTCATCCCCACCACCCACCGAGCGAAGCGGCGGCCGGACCCGTCACCGGCCTCGAAGGCCGAGGTCGCTGCGAGTCCGACCAGGCCCATCCATGCCGGCACGGACTCGTAGAGCATTCGGGGACCGAAGTGGATGCCGTGGTGCCAGTACAGCGCGTTGGCTGCAACGATGGATCCTGCCCACAGCGCCGGGAGCCGGCCCCGGCCGGCAAACACGCCCGGCATCATCAGGAGGAGGAGCGCGACGAGCAGCGTCACGGGAAGAGGTGACTCCAGGAGGCGCACACCGAGTTGCAGGAGGTCCGCCCCCGTATACCCGATGGCTTCGACGAATCCGTATCGGTTGCCCCACGGGTCCGGGTGCCACCCGAGGCCGTGCGAGGGACCGAAGGTGGCTGAGTATCCGAGTCGGAGCGGGTGACCAAACAGCACCGCGTTCCACCCGAGGAGGAGCATCGCGAATGGAAGCCCACCTACTGCCATCGCACCGAAGCGCGGAATCCACGCGCATCGTCGATCCCGAACAGCGACCTCCGGGCCCCACACTCCGAGGACGATCACGACGGAGCAGACGAGGCCGATCCAGGGGCGTGAGGACACGGCCATCCCCATGGCCGCTCCGGCTAGCGCCGCCCAAGCGAGGCCCGCCCGACCCATCGTCGCGTCGCGTGCGCGGAGACACGCCACCGACATGAGTGCCAGCGCTGCCGCGGCACTCGAGTGACTGAGATGCGACCCGCCGACCAGAAGCCAGAACGGGGACACGCAGAGCAGAAGCCCGGAGAGTCGCCCTGCGCCCTTGCCCATCAGACGTTCCAGGGTCCAGGCGCTCGCCCCGGTCGCGATCCCGGTCAGAATCGGCCCGACGAGCCACGCGGCCCCGAGCGTGAGCCCGATCGCAAGGAGTAGGGTGTGCAGAGGAGGATAGATCGATACCCACCCCTCGTGGGTCAGGACACCGTTCTGGAGGACGAGCGCGGCCGCCGCATCACCGGTTGGAAGCGTCAGTCGTCCGTCCGCTACGATCGCTGCATGGAGCAGCTGGGCCATCTCGTCCACGGTCGTCGGGGCGCGGCCGTGTGCCCGCGATGCGAGGATACCCGACCCGAGTGTGGCGATGCAGCCTGTCAGAATCGCGAAGCTACCCGGGGTCGGGCCCCGTACGGCGTCCCACGGTAGCCTCACGACTCCCCCCGTCGTTCTCGTCTGCGGCTGCATGCGCATCGCGACCCATGCCAGAGTCACGACGATCAACGTCCCGGAGACACCGAGGAGCCACGAAGCCTCGGCCACATCGCGGGTAGCGGCGCCGGCCGGGCCCGTATCGCGAGGGTCCAGAAGACGGTGGACGGGAAGGATGGCCGAGAGTGCGAGTGCCACGCCGACCAGTCGTTGGGCGAGAATCATCCGGGAATGTGACCGTCGACGGCGGTTCGAGCCAGAATCGTCGAACGATGAGAAGCTGTGCGGAGCGTAAGCGCCAGAGCCCTTGGATCGTCAGGATGTTTGCATCCTGCGAAACTTCAAGTGTTGCATTTTGCGAAGCTTGCGGAATACCCTTTGGGGGTCTGGACGAGTCGGCGCCTTGCGGGCTCGAACTCCCCGAGCGCAAGCGTCTTCTCACGTGGCCGAGACCGCCAGCGATATATCCCCGACCCAACCACGGTCCACCGCGTCCATGCCGGTCCTCCGCGCGCGGGATTTGTTGCGCTGGCTGTACCTGGGTCGCCTGACCCTGGTGACGGGGATCCTCGTCGCCGCGATCCGCCTCTGGTTCGAGGCTCAGCCGTCGGACACACTGGCCACTGCGGCCATGTTCATCTCGGCGGCCGGCCTGACCGTGTGGTCATTCTGGTATACGCACATCAACGGGTACGAGCCGAGCGAGAACTTTCTCTACGCGCAGGTCGTGTTCGACGCATTGCTTGTCACGGGCATCGTGCATGTGACCGGCGGTCCGGACAGCGGCTTCGCCTCGGTCTACATCCTCGTGATCGCGTCCGGCGCGCTGCTCTTGCCACTCCCCGGGGGGGTGCTGATCGGCGGGCTCGCCAGCATTCTCTACTTCGCCGATCTGGTGTGGGGATATCAGGAGACGTTCAGCATCTTCGTCGGGCTGCGGATCGCGCTCTTCACGGCGATTGCGCTCGTGACCGGAATCCTGGGGGACCGGGTGCGGAGGGCGGGGCAAGCGCTCGGGGCGGTCGCCTCCGAGCTCGCGCAGCTCCGTCTCGACACGGGCGACATCCTGGCCCATCTGACCACAGGGGTGATCACCGTCGATGGGGACGGGCGACTTGCGTACGCCAACCCGGCGGCGGCAACGCTCCTCGGGCGGGACCTCCAGCAACTACTCGGCCGTCCGGTGCTCGACGAGCTGGACCGGATCGCTCCGGACCTCGGCGGCCTGCTCCAACAGGCGATTCACGGCGGCATTTCGGTATCCCGAGGCCGGGTCGTCACGTCCGTTGCGAACACCCCTCTGCACCTCGGCGTAAGCACCGCAGTCCTGGAGCGCGGGGAGGATACCATGCCGTCCGCCACGGCCCTCTTCCAGGACATCACCGATCTCGAGCGGCTCGACGAACTCAAGGTGCGAGCGGAGCGACTCGAGGCCGTGGCGACTCTGTCGGCGTCGCTGGCTCACGAGATCAAGAACCCCCTCGCCTCGATCCGAAGCGCAGTCGAACAGCTGAGCGGGGGGCGCCTGGGCGAGCGTGACCGGAGTGTCCTGGAGCGACTGGTCCTCAGCGAGTCGGACCGACTAAGCCGCCTCTTGTCCGAGTTTCTCGATTATTCCGGTCTTGGGATGAGTACCCAGGCCCCGATCGATCTGCACGAAGTTGTTCGCGGGTGTCTGCTCCTGGTCAAGCAGCACCCCGACCTGAAGGGGGTCGACGTCGCCGCGGAGCTGGAGGACGGGCCCATGCCGATGGTGGGTGACGCGGATCTGTTGCACAGAGCTCTCTTCAACCTCGTCCTCAACGGCGCACAGTCCGCCGGAAGAGGGGGGCGGGTGCGGGTCACGCTCGGGAATGAAGCCGGCAGACTGCGACCCCGAGGTACCGATGTCGAACACCCGATCCGGCTGTCGGTGTCCGATTCCGGCCCCGGCATCCGGAAGGAGGAGCGGGGGAGGATCTTCGATCCCTTCTTCACCACCAAGACCGGGGGCAGTGGGCTCGGTCTCGCGGTGGTGCATCGAGCGGTGGAGGCCCACGACGGGGCCACCTTCGTGGAGGAGGGTCCGGACGGTGGGGCGGAGTTCGTGATTTTTCTGCCCGGAGCCCCCGAGGGTGCCGGGCTTCCACATACAGGAGTCATGTAGGTGAAGATTCTTCTCGTCGACGACGAGACTGCGATTCTCGACACCCTGGAGATTCTCTTTCGGGGCGAGGGCTGGGACGTCGCAGTCGCGGATTCTGGACCGAAGGCGCTGGCTGCTCTGGAGGACGAGCGGCCGGACATCGTCCTGACGGATATACGGATGCCCGGGGCGACCGGACTGGAGGTACTCTCGGAGGCCCACCACGTGGATCCCGAGATTCACGTCATCCTGATGACGGCCCAGGCGTCCCTGCAGTCCGCGGTGCGTGCGGTTAACGAAGGCGCCTACTACTACCTTCAAAAGCCGTTTGCGAATGACGAGCTCTTGGCCATCTGCAATCGGGCGGCCGAGGCGCGCAACCTCAAGGTCGAAAACCGGCGGCTGAAGAGGGAGATCAGGCGACGCGAACGACCCGTCGGGGGCAGGCCTACCGGCATCGCACCGAGCTTCCTCGACGTGCTGGAGCTTGCGGAGACCGTCTCGGTGACCGACTCGACGGTCCTGATTTCAGGGGAGAGCGGAACCGGGAAGGAGGTCGTCGCCCGATACATCCACTCGCTGTCCGAACGATCCGAAGGGCCATTCATGTCCATCAACTGCGGAGCCCTGCCGGAAAGCCTGCTCGAGAGTGAGCTCTTCGGTCACGTGAGGGGCTCTTTCACCGGCGCCGTGAAGGACAAGGATGGACTCCTGGTCGCTGCCTCGAGTGGTACCTTCTTCCTCGATGAGATCGGGGAGATGAGTCCGTCGACGCAGGTGAAGCTGCTCCGCGCCATCCAGGAGCGGGAGGTGATTCCGGTCGGGTCGACGAAGTCGATCCCGGTCGATGTCCGGATCGTGGCAGCCACCAACCGCGACCTGGAGGAGGAGATCACCCGGGGGGGGTTCCGCAGTGACTTGTATTACAGGCTGAACGTGATTCAGCTGCGCCTGCCTCCCCTTCGCGACCGGCGAGAGGACATCCCTGTCCTGGCCGGACACTTCCTCGAGCGCGCGAGTGTGAACGCCAACGGGAAGGGTCCCTATTCGTTGAGTGATGCCGCCATGACGGCACTCGCGGAGTACGACTGGCCCGGGAATGTCCGCGAGCTGGAGAACGCACTCGAACGAGCCATGGTCGTATCCCGAAAGTCGGAGATCGCGGCGGACGCGCTTCCCGAACGCGTC
>CALHIO010000035.1 GCA_938030915.1 uncultured Gemmatimonadota bacterium | reverse complement strand
TGTTCGCGGATCCCAGGCTCTCGAGCAGAGCAACCGTTTCCGGAATCGGTGACACGCGAGACACCGGCCCATTCGCCATGTCCGCGGTGGTCTGGCCACGCCGGCTGATCACGGTCACGTCGCCACCCTGTTCCACCAGATACAGGATCAATTCGTTGTCACCGCGAGCCGCCGCATGGTGAATGGCGGTGTAGCCGTTGTGATCACGCAGGTTCACATCCATACCCACCTCCTCGATCAGGAAGCGAGCGGACGGAAGCCACCCGTTCTCGGCATGGCGGTGTGCATTGCCGGCGAAGCCCTCTCCATAGCCGACGCCGGAGGCCGCGTGAAGAGCGTACACAGCTGGTCCACCCTCGGGGATCGGAGGCAGCCCTGATGGATCGGGCTTCTCCGCATTGACGGAATCCTGCCGCATCGCGTGCTCCAGGACGACCTGACGGAAGTCGGCCGGCGCGGCACGGACGTCCTCTTCGGCGAGATTCACCTTCACCGAATCCGGGAGATCTCCCCAGATCGTGACGACCGCAGTGGCCTGAGCGGAGTCACTCAGCTCCTCGAATTCTTCGACGTTGTCTAGCGCTTCGACCTGAAATTGCCGAATCCGCTCCTGCGTCGTCTGGCGGTTCCGGCGCTCGGGTGCCCTGGTGGCGATATGCGGATCCGCGCCCCAGGCGCTGAGTAGCCGCATCGCCTCCACGTCTGTGGCGTACGCGGCGCGCAGGAATGCCGTAGCGCCCTTCATGTCGATCAGGCCGCACTGCGAGTTCCCGCACCCCGTGTATTCCATGTACCACGGATGCAGCGTAATCCGGGCGTCCGGGTCCGCACCTGCCGCGAGAAGCGCCTCCATAACGTCGAGATATCCGTACTGCTGGGCCTCTCGCTCCTGGGGCTGAGGGTACCGGGTCCGGGGCTGCCATTCGGAATTCAAGGCGGCATACAGCGGTGTAGCCCCATTCAAAGTCGAGGCCACGTTGGGGTCGGCACCACGCTCGAGGAGAAGCATCGCCGCGTCGAACTGCCCATTGATGCTGGCCATGAGAAGTGGAGACGTTCCGTCGCCTCCACCGATTCGATCGATGTTCGCACCATGATCGAGAAGGGCCACGATCGTTTCTAAATGCCCCTGACGGGCTGCGTGCAGAAGCGGAGTCAGGCCGCCCTTGGAAGTAATCCGAACCTCCCGTCGGAAGCGACTGGATTCACGGCGCGCGGCGACATCGGCCCCCGGCTCATACGCTCCACGGCCAGCCCGCACCGCGGCCTGTACCTGCCCGGAGGTGGGGGCCCACTCACCGTCGTTCGTGAACGCCTTCAGCACCTCGTCCTGGCGACGCTGAGCTTCTGCGTCGAGCCGCCCCCTCTGCACCAGGTCCATCGATTCAGAGGCGAGATCAGGATCGGCCCCTGCCTCGAGAAGCGCGAGAAGGGCCTCCACCCGGTTCCAGGACGCCGCGAAGATCAGGGGAGTTTGCTGCCACTCCGACTCGAGGGCATCAACCTCGGCACCGGCGGCGACGAGGGACCGGATCACGTCCGCGTTGTCGGACAGCGCAGCCAGATGCAATGGCGTGGACCCACTCGGGTCCGTCACCGCGCCTACCTCTGCGCCGGCTTGGATCAGGCGATCGACCACCTCGAGGTTGCCGTTCCGAGATGCGATGTGGAGAGGTCGGTAGTGCCCGATACGCGTGGAGGCTTCGACCTCCGCCCCGGCGTAGAGCAGGATGTCGAGAAGCTGGACGTCCCCACGCTCGGCGGCCCAATGCAATGCGCTCATGCCGTCGCCCTGGGCAGCGTTGACGTCGGCGCCATCACGCAGGAGCGCGCGGACGGCCTCGATGTCTCCGTTGCTCGCGGCATCGGCCACCGGCGACTCCGCCGGACCGGCCGCGATCAGAACGATCGCGAAGAGCGCGCCGATTCCAGTCCAGTGCGCTCGCTTCATGGTGCTACCTGACCTCCTGGGCGGTCGTCCGGCCCGCTGAGCGCAGCATGAAGCCACCCGTGCTGTCGCCGAAGTTCTCCATATCGGTGTGACCCAACTCCTGCATCATGGTGAGCATCACGTTCGCCATCGGCGTCCCGTCCGTGGCCTTCAGGTGCAGGTTGCCCTCGAGGATCCCATTCCCCTTCCCGAGGAAGATCAGCGGGCAGCGCCGATGGTTGTGGATGTTCGCATCAGCCATCGGCGACCCGAACATGACGACCGACTTGTCTAGCAAGTTGGTGCCCCCGTCGACCGTATTCTGGAGCTTGTCGAGGAGGTACGGCAGCATCCCGACGCGGTACTGGCAAATCTTGTTGAACTCGAGAATGGCTTCCTCACGCCCACCGTGGTGGGACGCCGGGTGGAACGGCCGATCCGAGCCCGATTCCGGGAAGACCCGGTTCTCGGAATCACGCCCCGTCTTGAACGTGATGACTCGGGTCATGTCGGTCTGAATCGCGAGGACCTGAAGGTCGAACATGATCTCCATGTGCTCTCGATACGAATCCGGAACGCCCGCTGGCGCCTCCGGGATCGCTCGCTCTTCCCCGGTCGTGTTGTGCGATTCAACCATCTGAATTCGACGCTCGATCTCGCGCACGTTGTTGAGGTATTGCTCCATGCGGACGCGGTCCTCCGACCCGAGTTGACGGTTCATGGCCGTCACCTCGCCCGTGATCCAGTCCAGAATACTGGAGCGCATGGCGCGTCGCTCCGCGCGCTCGGCGGGCGTTCCACCGGCACCGAAGAGCATGTCGAAGGCGACACGCGGATCCCGGATCATCGGGAGCGGCTCGCTCGGCGAGGCCCAGCTGATGGAGTCCGTGTAGGCGCACGAGTAGTTGTACGTGCAGCCACCCGCCTGGTCGATGTTCGGGATCGTGAACTGCATCGACGGGAGCGGCGTATCCTGCCCAAAACGCCTCGCGTGGATCTGATCCAGCGACGTGCCGACGAAGAGGTCTGACCCCTGCGTCTGCTTCGGGTGCGACTGCGTCAGAAACACGGCACTCGAACGGAAGTGGTCACCACCGATCTCCGGCGCCGTGAACGCTTCGGCCATCCGCACGTCGGTATTCGAGACGATCGTGAGATAATCCTGGTAGGGCTCCAGCGAGATCAGTGCGCTGTTCGGCACCATCTCGAAGTCCTTTCCGATGATCTCCGGCGCGTACAGGTACTGGGTCGCCGCCCAGTCGTTGCACCCGGCCAGGCCGTGGACCTCCTCGATCGCGATCAGCGGCGTCTTCGCTGCCTCTGCGCGTGCAACAGCCCCGCTCATGCGGCCTGCGGGCACCATCGCGTCGAGATACGGAAGCGCAACCGCTGCGCCCATCCCGCGAAGGAAGGTGCGCCGGTCGAGCTGCTTACCCGTGATGAACTCCATCGTCCCGATCTCCTGAGTGTGGAAACCTGCTAGTGATCTACCTGGTCGGTGGCCACGTCGGCCGCCCGCTTCATTCTGAATGCGTCGCTCGTCACGACTCCGACGATGAGCGACTGCATACGATACTGCCCGCCCTCTTCCGCGTCGGCCACGATCTTGCGCACGGTCGGCATGTCGAAGTACTCGACCCGGCGGGCCATGGCGTACGCCATCATGTTCTCCGTGAGGTTCCGCATGAGCGGGACCGGCCGGAGCAGGATCGCGTCCGCGACCTCCTTCGGCGTGGTGATGGGCGTGCCGTCGTAGAACTCGCCTCGAGTGTCGAGTCCCATGCCGTTCTCACGGAGTCTCCACTGACCGGTCACGTCGAAGTTGTCGAGCGCGAGGCCGATCGGATCCATGAAACGGTGGCAGGAATTGCACGTCGGGTTCTGGCGATGAATCTCCATCCGCTCGCGCGTCGTCAGACGCTTTCCGTCCTGCGTTCCTTCGGTGTCGTCGAGGTCCGGAACCCCTGGCGGCGGCGGCGGCGGCGGCGTGCCCATCAGAACTTCCATGACCCATTTACCGCGGAGGACAGGCGAGGTCCGGTTCGCCAGTGAGGTGAGCACGAGTATGCTGCCGTGCCCCAGGAGGCCACTCCGGACTCCGTCGTCATATTCGACCTGACGGAACTGATTCCCGGCGACTCCCTGCATTCCGTAGTGGGTCGCAAGCCGCTCGTTGACGAAGGTGTAGTTCGCGTTGAACAGCTCCAGCGCGTCGCGGTCGTTCTGAACGAGATGATTGAAGAAGAGGGCCGTCTCCTCCGTCATCGCGTCTGCGAGCGTTTCATCGAAGTTCGGGAAGAAGTTCGGATCCGGGCGGACCTTGTAAATGTCCTGAAGCCGCAGCCATTGATATGCGAAGCGACGCCCGATGGCTTCGGCCCGCGGATCCTCGAGCATCCGCCGTGTTTGCCGCTCGAGTTCCCGCTCATCGTTGAGATCGCCGGACTCGGCAACGCGCAGCAGCTCCGCATCGGGTGGCGTGCCCCACAGGAAGAACGAAAGACGCGAGGCAAGCTCGGGTCCTTCGATGCGGTACGTCTCGCCCGGGTCGACACCCTCGGGCTCACGCTCGAGCCTGAGCACGAAGAACGGGCTGGCCAGGATCGCTTCCAGCGCATCCCGTACCCCTCGCTCGAAGCCCGCCCTTTCATGGCCTGTGTGATAGAAGGACATGAGACCTTCCACCTCATCGTCCGTTACCGACCGGCGATATGCACGGCTCGCAAGATTCCGGACGATGTCCCGAGCGCAGACTTCCTCTTCGCTCGGCGCAGTCGGCCGGCAAATGAAGATGCTGCTGCGGCTCGGTGTGTCCGAAACGCCCGTGACGTCATCCGGACCTCCGACCATCAGCTCCTGGAGGTGAGGCAGCGTCGTGATGCCGGATCCACCCGATCCGCCACCCGCCATCGACCAATCATGCGGCCGGATCAGATCCTCGTACGGACCATCCATGCGCCTGACGAAGGCCGCCGATACGTCGCGCTGACCCGCACGTACGAAGACGGGCTCCGACCAGAGCGCGCCCCCGCCCCGCCCGTCCGCCGCCTCTCCGGACCGCGTGTAGGCCATCAGGGACACGCGCTCGCCATCGATGGAGATGTCGATGTCCTCGAACGGTTCGTTCCGACCGCTCGCGAACGTCATCCCGAACTGGTACATGCCGTCTGCCGGGAAGACGTGATTCACGACGATCCCCCCACGCGTCCCGTACGGGGCCCCCCGCACCTGGTCCCAGGGATGCTGGGATTGGTACTGCGAGTTCCGGTACGTGACGTTGATCGACGGAGCATTCCGGTCACCTACCGCCATGCGGCTGATGTCGGCAGCCGCGTTGAGGTAGGCTTCGAGAAGCGTCGGCGAGAGCGACTGAACGTCCGCGATGTTGTCGAAGTTCGCGCTCATCTGGTCGAGCGGGAGCCAGTCGTCCGCCCGAACCTCGAGGTCGAGCAGATTTCTGATCGCCTGTTCGAACTCCGGACGATTGAGGCGCTGGAACGTCCGACGGCCCGGATTCGGATTCCGGGCCGCGCTTTCGTCCATGATGTCTTCAAGGGTCTGAGCGAACTGCGCCAGCGTATCGCCCTCGGGCGCCCGGGTACCCGGCGGAGGCATCATACCGGCACGCACCTTCCGGATCATCCGTTCGATGGTCTCCGCGTTCTCACCGGCCCGACCGATATCGAAATCTTCGAGCGAGAGATTCCCGCGCAGACGAGAATCCGAGTGGCAACGTACGCAGGTCCGCGAGACAATCTCGTTGGGGTCGACGTCGGAAACCGCGGTGTGGGCCACCGGATCGAAGTCGGTTCGCGTGGAATCGGGTACCGTGATCTCGCCGATCAGCATGAGCGACATGCCGAGCACGGCGGAGGTTACAACGAATGGCTTCATCCGGGCCGACTCCCAGGAGGATCTAGAGCATCAAAGTACGTGTGCGTGAGAGTATGCAGCAAGGACAACAAAGTGCCGCAGATCGTTGAGCCACGTGCCCTTCTGCCACGTCATCGACGTGGCCCTCCGGGGTTCTGTCGTCTCGTCCAGAACGCCAGCACGCCGCATTCGTTGAACGATCCGAACTCGATCGGGATCGCCGACACCCCGCGGTGAACCTCGACGGCATAGAGTGCCTCCAGCGGCACCATCTCGTCGAGGCCCAGAGCCAGGCGGCCCCACTCCGTCCGGACACCGTCCACGAAGAGAGTCGGTACGCAGTATCCACTCGCTCCGCGAAGCTGGACCCGCTCCACGCCATTGGAGTCCACGACCATGCGTACACCGGCCAGACCCTGGATCATCTCCGCAGCTCGCAACGCCGTCGTCGTCTCGATGTCCGACGGACGGATGAACGTCCCGACACCCCGCTGCATGCGGCGGTAGAAGCCGTTACGCACAAGTTCGGGCTCCTGGACGAGGCTCTCGACCATGATCCCTTCGAGCTCGAGCGGCTGCGGCCAAAGCCGGAAC
>CALHIO010000034.1 GCA_938030915.1 uncultured Gemmatimonadota bacterium | reverse complement strand
CGGGAGAGGAGCGACTGCTTTGCAGTCGAATGACCTGTGCGGTCGCACGACGACGGTCGACCGAACCCGGGGAGAAGGAGTCGACGACCCGCTGCTGAGCGTCCACGGCGGTCGCGGTATCCCCGGCCGCGAGTGCGACGTCGATGATGCGTTGATCGAACTGGCGCCGCTCGGCGGGACTCGACGCGCCGGACCCGAGTTCGTCGTACGCCCACGAGGCGACGTCGGTCATTCCCGCGTCTCGTGCCCGACGAGCCGCATCCGCGAGGAAGGTGGTGCGCGCGCGACCATCCAGGTCGGACGCTACGTCCTGCACCAGCCCCAGAGCGACGTCATCCACGCTCAGATCCAGCGCGACGCGTGCGGCCGCCCGGCGCCGCGGCAGCATGGCCGAGGTCGAGAGCCGGTCGACCACCCGACGAGCAGCCTCGTCGGCTCCCTCGGTCAGTCCCTGCACCCGACGGGTCACGGTCGACACCTGGGCTGCGTCGTCGCCGACAGCCGTCGCCCATTCGTCCGCGGCGTCCAGGGGGTGGCCGGTGGCGGCGAGCAGATCCCCGATCTCCATGGCGAGTGCCCCCGGACCGACCGCCTCTCGCCCCTTCCGGAACACGTCGAGCGCCTCTTCGGCTCCGAAGGCGCGCTCGAAGGCACGGCCGATCTCCCGATAGGCGACCTCACTCTCCGGCTCGGCCGCCCGCCATACGTCGGCCTCCCGACGAACAGCGTCGAGTGAATCGACTTCGGTGAGGATACGAAGCTTGAGATAGCGGACACCCGACGACGAAGGGTCCTCGCCCAGGAATGCATCGACGGCCGGAAGGATACGGATGATCTCGCCCTGATTCCGGAGGACTCGCTCGAGCGCGAACAGGCCTCCGGACGAACTGGGGTTCTCGTCGAGCAACTCCCGGAGAACCGCCTCCGCACCCGCGTAGTCACCCCGGGACTCGAGCGCCGACGCGGACCGGAGGCGTTGCGCGTCCGAACTGCGCATCCGGATCTGCGCATCGATGCCGACGGGTGCCGAGACCATTGCACTCAGAACGGCGACCAGGGCGCGGTTCATGAGCCGCCCCCGGGGCGAGCGCGGTTCAGCCTCTCGAAGTACTGAAGCACGAGTTGGCGGACCGCGGGGCTGAGCTGCTGAAGCTGAGCGCCGTCCGGGATCTCGTACCGCATGATGCCCATCTGATCAGCCGTAAGAGACATCACCCGACCCCGTTCAAACTCCTCGGGCTGCTCGGATTCACGCTCCTCGCTGAACTCCTCTCGCTCGAGGGAACGGCCAGCGTCGAGCAGTCGATGAAAGAGCCGTTCCTGTCGCTGAATCATCTCGGGCGTCAGACGGCCCTGCGCTGCCATCTCTTCGGCGATCGCCTGGGCCTCCTGTGCCAGTTGCTGCAGATCCCCGAGCGACTCTTCCGCACCGGGCTCGTCGGCCAGATCGCCAAGGTCGCTCGCTACGGACTGCTGGCCTTCGGACATCTGCTGCATCTGCTGCTGCATCGCCTGTTCGCCGAGCTGCATCGGCATGAGCTGGGTCGACTGGTTCATGATGTCGCCCTGCTGCTGAGCAAGCTGCTCCAGCTGCTCGGATACCTCTTCCCCGCCCTGTCCCTGACCTTGCTGTCCCATCTGTTCTGCATTCGCGATCGCCATCAACGCAAGCTGGTTCAGGTCGCCAATCGCCTGCTCCGCCTGCGCGGTCGCCGAGGGCGTGCCACCCCTTCGACCCTCCATCGCTTCGATCGTGTTCTGGAGAGACTCCATGGCGAGTCCCATCTGGGCCGACAGCTCGCGGTTCTCACCCATCGCGCCTTCGGTCGCCAGCTGCAGATTCTCGGCGATGTTCTCTACACCCTGAAGCATCGACGCCTGCTCGGCCCGCATCCCCGCGAGCTGATCCTGGTTGGCTCCCTGCATCCGCTCGTTGAGCTCGTTCTGGCGACGAGCGAGTGAAAGCGCGTCGTCGGCGGTCTGCATCATGGCCCGCTGAATCTTCTCCATCTGCTGCTGCGCCATTTCCGCCATCGCTTGCTGCATTTCCTGCGCAGCTTGCTGCATCTCGTCCGCCGCCTGCTGCGCCTCTTCGCCGGCCTGACGGCTGTCTCCCTGCTCCGCCTGCTGCTGGGCCTCCTGCATTCGCTCTCGGCCCTCTGCGGACCGCTCACGAGCCTCCTGGACCCCCTGCGAGGCCTCCTGCTCGCCCATCTCGGCCAGTCGCTCCTCCAGCGACGCCATATTCTCCTCGAGCGCCTCGGCCTGTCGTGCGAGATCCTGCTGCTGTTGGGCCCGCAGTTCAGGGTCGTCCCCCTCCTTCATCGCGTCGGCGAGCGCCTGTTCCTGGCGTGCCAGCTCTTCCACCTCGCTCGTCGTCGCCCGGAAGTCCTGCTCGAGCGCAGCCCGCTTGAAGCGCTCCAGCGCCTCCTCGAGACGATCCCGCAATTCCTCCTGCTCCCCGGCCATCTCTTCGAGCGCCTGATTCGCGTCGGCCATGTTCTCCTGCTCGAGCGCCTCGGCCATCTCTTCCATGCGCCGCTGCAACTCGTCGCCCGTCATCTGCTGGAGCATTTCCTGCAGTTCTTCGAGCTGCCGTCGAAGCTCGGGATCGGCTTGACCAGCCTCCTCCATCATCTGCTCGAGGGCTTCCATCTCCTGGCGCATCGAATCGACCGCGGCGTTCATCTGCCGCTGTTCATCGAGCGCCGCCTCCAGCTCCTCTCTCTGCTGGAACTGCGCCTCTTCTTCCTCCCGGCCCTCCTCCATCCCGCGCTGCGCCGCGCTCTCGAGCGCCTGCTCACGGTTCTCCGTCGCCTGACGCTCCGCCTCTGCCGCCAGCTCCTCGAGCCGGTTCGCTACGTCCTCGAAGGCATCTTCGGCCTCCCGGCGAAGCTCCGCGGCGTCCGGCATTCGCAGCACGTACTCGTCCGACACCGTGACCTGGCCTGCGGGGCTGTTGTCCGTCGCGCGGGCGTAGTAGCGGACCGTGTCTCCGGGCAGGAGACCCCAGTTGCGCAGGTCGAGCAGTGGGCGGGCCAGAATGGCACGCTGACCTCCGGCATCGAAGCCCTGCGCCACGGGCTCCATTCGTTCGCCGAACGAGGTGACCCGGTACGCCACCAGCTCGACGCGACGCAGACCGTAGTCGTCCCCGCTCTCGAGCAGGAGCGGCTGCCGGAAGTTGAGGGGCATGATCGTATCGCGGCCCGGCACCGGAATGCGGATGACCGGCGCCGCATCCGGGACCACGGTCACATCGAGCGGCTCCGGCTGGATTTCAGCGGCGCCCCCCATCTCGTCACGGAAGACCCATTCGAGGGACCCGCTCACTGCCGGCGCCCACTGCGCCCGGAAGTTCGCCCTGTCGATCTCGAACGAGAGCACCTGCGCTCCGGTCGAATCGACGAGCTGCACCGACGAGAGCGGACGACTCGTCAAGCCTTCGAACACCACGGTGGAGCCTGCAGGAAGCCTCAGGGGAGGTGGATCACCCCGGTACTCATCGGCGGGGATACCCGTGTGCGGGGGATACGCCACGCTCAGCACCATGTCGCTGACAAAGAGCGGATCGACCGGCACGATCCTGTACGCGGGAGATGCGTTTCCTGCCTCGT
>CALHIO010000033.1 GCA_938030915.1 uncultured Gemmatimonadota bacterium | reverse complement strand
GCGCGCTCTCGCAGTTGCTCGAAGTTGCCCGCCATGTTGACGATGCCGACGCCTTCGCTGTCGAACAGCTTGAAGGCCAGACGGTTGCGCTCAAGCTCGCTCGGCACTTTCGCGATGGCGTTGAGTGCGTCGGTAAACAGATCTTCGGTCGAGCGGAGGTTGCCGTTGGAGTCGCGGAGCTGAATGCCGAGCTGCTTAATCGCGTCCTTCGCTTCGCCTGTGCCGTTGGCGGCTTCCGCAGCTCGACGACCGAAACGCTGGAGGCCCATGTTGAGCGCCTGAATGGCGACGCCGTTTTGGTTCGCAGCGAACTGGAACTCCTGCAACGCTGAAGAGCTGATGCCGAGCTTCTGCGCGATGTCGCCGAGGTCGTTTGCCGTGCGAATTGCCTGACGAGCAAGGTTCGCCATCGCGCCCGTGCTGAGCCCGACGACGACGGCGGTCGCCGCTGCGGCGTTCACTTTGACCCGACTCAGCGAGCTGGCGACCGCTTTGAAGTTCGTGGTCATCTTCCGCGACGTGTTCTTGGTCGCGGTTTCGGCTTTGCGAAGATCCGCCTCCAGGCGGTCGATGCGAGCGCGGAGCGCGACTTCGATGGACCCAGCTTCAGCCATCGTCTTCTGCTCCTTCCATCATCGTCGCCACCTTTGCGGCGAAGGCATCGTGTTCGGCTTGCCGTTGTTCCGCTTCCTCGCCTTCGAGTGCGCGGCCCGGCTTTGCTTTGTTCATCCAGCGGTCGAAGCTGGGAATGTCCTTGGCGCGTGAGAGCAGCGCCGTCCAGTAGGCTTGTGCCTTCGAGAGTTCGATGTCTTCCTCGCGGAGCGCGATGTATTCGCGCATGAAGCCGTTGAACTCGGCGGGCGTCGATTGCCAGAAGGCATCGCGGGACCAGCCGAGGCGAACGACTGCAAACCGCTCACCGGCTAGGAAATCCCACGCTGTACGTTCGGAGGGTCCGCATCGTCGTCGCTTCCTCCGTCGTCGAGGTCGGGCACAGGCTGACCCCACAGCGCGAGGTTGATGCCTTCGACGGCAGCGTTGTACGTCGGCAGCATCGGGTAGAACCAATCGCGCACGGTGTCGCGTGTCAGTTCGGGCAGCTCCCACAAGCGACCCGCCCAGACCAGCGCCGACAGCGTGTCGGCGTCGAGCGTCATTACGGCGCTCGGGACGCCTGCCAGACCTTCGAGCCCCAGCTCGTCGATCAGGCGAGCGAGCGCGCCCTGGTCGAAGCGAAGAAAGCACTCCTCGCCGTCGATCAGGACGCGCACGCGCCCACGCAGTTGGTCAGCCGTCAGCTTCATCAGGTGACGTTGCCGGTGGCCTGGAGCGAGATGCTAATCTCGGCGGGACCGTGTGCCGGTGCGTCGATGCTCATGTTCGACACGTAGGCGCTTGCGGTCTTGACGGCGGTCGGCGTACCGGCGTTGGCGTTGTCCGACCAGACGAGCGTCACGGAGCTTCCCGCCTCGTAGGCGGTGACTAGCGCACCGTATGCGGTGTCGCCTGTAACGTAGAAGGCGCTCGCCTCGACGTTCATGGTGCGCTTGCCCGGAAGGAAGGCGGCATCGTCGTCCGCCTTGGTAGACACATCCAACATCTCGGCGCTGCGCGTGATCGTCGCGCCTCGCTGATACCCAATGAGGTCGGAACCGATGATGATTCCAATCTCGTTTCCATCGACAGCAGCCATTGGCTTTCTCCTGCGTTATCGGACCAGGGTGATCCTGGCCGTCAGCACTCGTCCGTGGAGGTCGTCCACATCGTTGATCGACGGGCCGCTCATTTGCAGCCCGCACATGTTCCAGTTGGGCACGTCGAAGTGGACGCGCAGCTTCTCGCGGATGTATTCCGCGATCGTCTCGATGTCGGCAACGCCACCGTCGTCGTCGTCATAGATGGCGATGTCCTGCTGGATCTCGCGCACGACGCGACCCTTTGTGCCTAGCGTCTCGTCGCTGATCGACTGCGTGACGATGAACGGCGGCGTCGTGGGCTCGGGAACGGGCGAGACGCCGAAAACGGCAGCGTGACCTCGGAAGGTTCCGAGCTGCGCGGTTAGCGTCGGGTCGTCTCGCAGGTAGCCGATGAGTGCGCGGGTCAGGTCGATCACTTCGCGGCACCTCGCTTCGGGAAGACGCCTTTGACCAGACGACGCAGCGCCTTGTCCTTGTTCTTGGCGAGCGCGGGTCGAAGATACGGACGAGGCTTGAGATGGCCCTTCGGGTTGCCGAACTCCAACGCACGCGCGTACTTCGTATTCGCTCCGACGTAGATCGTGATCGACCCTCGTCGCAGTTCCGTGCGGTGGCTGATCGAGTTGCGAAGAAGCCCGTGCAGAACTCGCGGAGGCTGACCGGGCTGCGACGGGCTCAGACCGACGAGGCGATCACCGACGCGCTTGACCGGCTGGCCCTTCGAGAGCGAACGCACGACTTCGCCGTCGAGCATCATGCCGACGCGCTCGGCGTTCGTCTGCATCTTTCGCATGGCCTGGATCATCAGCTCCTTGCCATTCCACTCGGTTGTGACGGTGGTATCAGACGCCATCGGTTCGCACCTTGCAGACGAGCGCCGTGTGGTGGTTGTCCACGCTCGGCTCGCGCACGCCAAGCACTTCGTAGGTCGTCGAGCCGTGGACGACCTGATCGTCTCGCTGCGCGCCGCTACCGGGCAGCAGGTACACCATCACGGTCGCTTCGGCGTACTCCTCCGGGCCGTTCTGGATCTCGGTCGGGACGGCCTGCGAGATGCGGCACGGCGCGGACGACTGGTAGGTCGTCAGCGTGTACTGCACGCCGCCCATGTCGTCATAGTCGGCGGTCTGCCGCTTCAGATCAGCGGTGCGGTTGAGGAGCGAGATGATGCTCACCAGCTCGGCCTCCGGTACGGCATCAAGATGCGGCGAGCGGTAGCCGGGAGCATCTCGGTCGCTTCGGCTGCGCTGTAGCTCACGGCGTAATCGCCGATGCGCTGCGAGACGATGCCGGGGTCCGTCTTGGCGATCGAGGCAGCGGTCACGAGGATCGCGCGCTTCACGTTGGTCGGCGTCAGCGAGTTACCGTCGGAGAGCGCGATCCA
>CALHIO010000032.1 GCA_938030915.1 uncultured Gemmatimonadota bacterium | reverse complement strand
ATGGCCGCACGGTCCGTCGCACCGAGTGACCGGCGCAGACGGGATACCTCGTCGGTGATCCAGTCGAGCATGCTCGCGTTCGTCCGGCGACGAGCACGGCGATCCGCCTGGGAGTCGCCCGCCCCGAACAGCCGCTCGAAGACGGCCCGGGGCTCCCGGATCGCCGGGAGCGGCTGACTCGGGGACGACCACGCGAGAGACGTGGTGTAGGCGCAGTGGTAGTTGTACGCGCAGCCACCGCCGCGATCGATCACTTCGGTGCACAGCTCGAGAGATGGCAGCGCCGTGTCACGACCGAATCGCTCGGCGTGGAGCTGGTCCAGCGACGTGCCGAGGTAGATATCGGAGCCCTGAGTCTGCTTCGGATGTGCCTGCGTCAGGAAGACCGCCGTCGAGCGATCGTGGTCCCCGCCGATCTCCTCGGCCCGGTACGGCTCAGCCATCCGGCAGTCGGTCTGACTCACGATCGTCAGATACTCGCGGTACGCCTCGAGGCCCTTGAGCTGGCTGTCCGCATGGAACTCGAAGTCGCGCCCCACGCCGGCCGGGGCGAAGAGGTTCCGCGCATCGCCCCAATCACTCCCCCCCGCACACCCCATCGACTCCTCGATTGCGACGAAGCGCGTGAACTGCGTTTCGTCCGTCGGGTTCCGCCACCCCCGGCCCGCCGGAACCATGGCGTCGAGAAGGGGCAGCGCGACCGAGGTGCCCATACCCTTCACGAAGGTGCGGCGATCGAGGTGCTTGCCGGTCAGGAATTCCATGTCATGCTCCGTCGGCCGAGACCTCGGCCCGCATCATCTGGAAGGGGTCGCTCTTCACGATCCCAAGAATGAACGAAGACATCCGGTAGCCGTCTTCCTCGGCGTCCCGGACGATCTGGCGCACCGTCGGCTGGTCGAAGTATTCGACTCGGCGACCGATGGCATACGCCAGGAGATTCTGAGTAAAGTTCCGCAGCAGCGGGATGGGACGATCCAGAAGCACGTCGCTCAGATCGGACGGCATCGTCATCTCCGTGCCGTCGTAATACGTGCCACGCGTATCGAGGGGCACGCCGTCCTCCCGGATCCGCCAGCGGCCCGTGACATCGAAGTTGTCGAGGACGAGACCGATCGGGTCCATCATTCGATGACACGAGTTGCACGTCGGATTGGCGCGATGGATCTCCATCCGCTCGCGCGTCGTCAGGCGACGGCCGTCCGATGCGCCCTCCGTTTCCTCGAAGGCGGGCACGTTCGGCGGCGGCGGCGGCGATCCCATGAGGACCTCCATCACCCACTTGCCCCGAAGCACCGGCGAGGTCCTCGCCGACATCGAGGTCGCGAGCAGGACGGAACCATGCCCGAGAATGCCGCGTCGCCGCTGATCGGGGTAGTCGACACGTCGAAACTCCGAGCCGGTGACGCCGGAGATGCCGTAATGCGCGGCGACCCGCTCGTTCATGAACGAGTACTCGGAGGTAAAGAAGTCGAGAAAGCTCCGATCCTCCTCGATCAGGTGCGAGAAGAAGAGCTGGGTCTCGCGGATCAGATCGTCACCGAGCTGACCCGAAAAATCCGGATAGAGGTAGAGTTCCGGCTGATTCTTCTGCGCTTCCTGAAGCCGTAGCCACTGCGACGCGAAGCGTGTGGAGAGCGCCTCGGCTTTCGGGTCCGCCAGCATCCGACGGACCTGAGCGTCCAGGACCCTCTCGTCGGAAAGCTGACCGGACGCGGCCACACCGATCAGCTCCCGATCGGGCCCCGTTCCCCACAGGAAGAAGGCGAGCCGCGCCGCGAGATCCGTGTCGGCCAGGCGATACGACGTCCCCGGCTCGACGTCGGCAGGCTGCTCCTCGAGGCGGAACAGGAACGACGGCGACGCGAGGATCGCCTGAAGCGCGGTTCGGACGCCCACCTCGAAACCACCTTCCGCCAGCCCACCGTCGTAAAAGGACATCGGTCCTGCGATGTCTTCGTCGGTGACCGGTCTACGGTACGCTTCGGTCGCAATGCGACGCACGATCGACTCTGCGCACGCACGTTCGTCACCCGGCGCGACCGGATCGACCACACCGTGCGCGCCAGCCACCTGGCCGGCGTCGGGATGGCACGTGAAGAGACGAGCCCGGCTCGGGGTCTGGGATACGCCGGCAGGATTGACGGGACCCGTGACCATGACGTCGGCCACGTGAGGGAGCGCCGTGATTCCGTAGTTCGCCCACTGGGTCGCATCCTCGCCACCCACGAACGACCAGTCGAAGGGGCTCAGGCGGTCCTCGTACGGTCCTTCGATCCGACGGATGAACGCCGCCGCCACCTGCCGCTGGCCGGCCTCGACGAAGATGAGCTCCGTCTTCACAGGGACGTTGGACTGTTGACCGTGTTCGAGCTGCAGCTGCGCAACGCCGACGCCGTCGATGGACACGTCGAGGTCCTGATACCCTGTGCCGCCGCCGAAGAGCATGTCGAAGGAGAAGACGTATTCCCCGTCCGTGGGGAAGTCGTGCGTGATGACCATGCCACCGCGCGTTCCGTACGGCGTGCCTTCGAGATGATCCCAGGCGTGCTGCGAGACCTCGATCGGATTCGTGTACTTGGCCGAAGTCGTGGGAGCACCGGCGTTCCCCACGGCGATCCGGCTCACCTCCGTCGCCGCCCGCAGGTAGGCCTCCAGCAGCGTGGTCGAGAGGCCCTGGGCCGCCGAAAGGTTGTCGAAATTACCCAGATACGTGTCCGCCGGGAGCCACCGCCCAGCGTCGATCTCGAGGTCGAGCAGCTCGTGAACGACGCGTTCGTACTCCGCCCGATTCAATCGCTGGAAGCGTCGAACCCCAGGGTTCGGATCCTCGGCCGCAGAGGCGTCGACGACCGACTCGAGCGTCTCGACGAGCGTCTGCAGCGTATCGGCCTCGGGACGACGCGCCCCGGGCGGGGGCATCATCCCCGCGCGAAGCTTCACGATCATCTTCTCGGCGATGTCCGCGTGATCGTCCGCAGACTCGGGATCGAAGCCCTCGAGCGTCAGATTCCCGGTCATCCGCCGCTCGTTGTGACACCGCACGCAGTATCGCTCTACGACGACCGCCAGGGCCTCCGCCGCGACCGTTTCGTTCTCCACCCTCTGGGCCACATCGACAACGGCTCCGACGCCGGTCGGGGAGGGGCCGACGACCTGCATGGGCGTGCTCGTCCCGAGGGTCTGACCCACGACCACGAGCCAGAGCCCCAGCAGCGCCGAGCTGGCCGAGAACGTCTTCAAGCAATCCTCCCGCCGACCCCGACGGAGCCCTCGGGAAGGCGAGGCCGCTCGCCGGGAGTCGAACACGGCCTAATGTACGGGCCCTCACCCCGTCAGGCCATCAGAAACGCATCAAATACGTGAGCTTGGTGACGAGACCCCGGTCCGAAAGCACCCACCCGTTGATCGCGTCGCTGCGGTTCTCGGTGAAGACGAGAAACAGATCGCTTCCCGGGCGGTGAATGAAGTTGAGGCGGACGTTCGTCGAGACGTCCCCGTCCAGGGAGTTGTACTGAACGAGCGCGTTGGCGAAGAGCCGCGTTGAAAAGGAAAACGAGGCTCGTAGCGACGTGAGGTCGGCGGTGAACCCACCCGAAGGAACGTCGACCACGTTGCGGGTGAATCCCGGCGCCAGTTGAAAGCGCGAAGACAGTGCCGCTGTCGCCGTCAGGCCGGCGGTCACGAGAGAGCCCCCGTAGAACTGCGAGACGAAGCCATTGACGTCGACGCTCAGCGGACGGGCCCGGCTGCTGCCGCCGAACCATCCCACCTGGCTGTTTTCGTAGCGACCCACGGGCACCTCGACTTCATCGGACAGATCGAACGCCTCGTCGACGACCGTCTCCGCCACGTTGGCGAACACGCTGATGTTGTCACCCGAGCGCCAGGTCGGCGTGGTGAAGAATCCAACCTGCCAGTCCTGCATCCGGTTGTCGGACATCGTCGACGCGTACTTGCCTCCGAGGAAGAACTGGAACTCGCGCAGCCCCATCGCACTCGGGCGCCACGTACGGCCGCTGTACAGCTCGGTACTTCGGTAATCCCCTCGTGTGATGAAGCCAGCCGAGGCCTCAGCCTCTTCATCGATGCCGAAATGGTTGAAGAAGGAGCCCCATACTTCGCCACTGTACTGGTAGCCCACGCGATACGCGGTTCCGTCTCCGCCCTGTCCATCCGTGAAACTGCGCGCCACGAACGCATCCCAGACCCACGCCTGGCCGAGCAGGTACTGCCCGTCGAAACCCACGGACGAATTGGTCGCTCCATCGCCACGACGATCGACGATCATGGCACCGATATAGTTGCTCTCCCCAACGTCCCGCTTCACGCGTGCAACGGAGAAGAGTTCCTGCTCAACCGCGTCGAAGCCCGGACCGTCCGGCACCTGGTCCGTCACGACGCTCATGAAGCCGACGGTCTGCGCCCCCACTCGACCAGTGAGGCGCGCCCCACCGACGATGGGGACCTCACCGTCCTCCGAGATTCCGATCTGTCGGCTGAAGAACATCTGGTAGGCGGGCGTTTCCAGCGGGTTTCCCGGGATCCCGAAGTCGAAGATACCCGAGTTCTCCAGGAAGAAATCACGCTTCTCGGGGAAGAAGAGGTTGAACCGGGTCAGGTTCACCTGCGCGTCATCGACCTCGACCTGAGCAAAGTCCGTATTCAGGGTGAGGTCCAGGAGCAGGCCGGGAAGGACTTCGCTCTTGAGGTCCAACCCGACCGCACGATCGCTGACCGTGCCGACCACATCGGCATCGTTTCTCTCCTGAGCGCGACCGACGAGCGCATACGGCTTGGCCTCAACGTTCAAGCCCGGACGCGGCAGATCACGGAGGCCCCGCATGTGTCCGGCGCGGCTCACACGCTGAAGCCCTCCACCCTCGCGCTCCCAGGAGCGCCAATACACCTGCTCGTTCTTGCTCCGTATCACGCGAAAGAAATTGATTCCCCAAGGCTCGTCGCCGGTCGCGTCCGGGTATCGGAGGGTACGCCACGGAATGGAGAACTCGGCGCTCCAACCGTCGGGGGTACGCGTGCCGGCAACCTCCCAGACACCTCGCCAGTCGATATTGATCGAGCTGCCTTCGTCGGTGATCAGGGCCTCGAACTCGGCACCATTCGGGTTGGTCGCGAAAATCACCCCGTTGCGATGGTCGTGAAACGGGTCCAGGAGGATCGCGAAGACGTCGTCCCCCGCATCGCGCAAGCCACTTTGCCCGAAGGGATCCGCCTCCAGAATCCGATCTCGCTGCATAAGCCGGGACACCACTCGCCCCGGTCGCTCATCGAAGGCGAGCACGGCGACGTAGAGTCCTTCGTCGTCGTACGCGACGCGGACCTCCGTCCGTTCCGTCGCCGGGTCGGCCTCCGCAGGATTCTGCTGACGAAAGTCGGAGACGGGTGGCACTCGATCCCAGAACGCCTCGTCCACTCTTCCGTCGATCCGGGGGCGCTCTTCATCACCGCCGGACAACCGGACCGCGTTCAGCACGTCGTCCCCGGTGATCGGCGCCGACTGAGCGACCCCTCCAGCCGGGTCGAGTCCCAGAAAAACGGCAACGAGCATCGGAATCCACACCCCACCCATCTGTCTTGCGTCTCCGCCCATCCTCCCCATGTGCTGTCTTCCGTTCCGTTGGCCCTAGTTCGCCCTGATCACGATCACGTCCAGGGCGTCTGACGCTCGTCGGAATTGATGCCGCGTGCCGGCCGTCATGAACGCGATCGTTCCCGGCTCGGCCTCGAGCCCGCTCTGCCCGATGTCGAAACGGCCGCCACCCTCGATGACGATCTTCACTTCATCGTAGGCGTGTTCCAGCACGAACGGATCATCCCCGTTCTTCGGGATCATGTACATCCCAAGCTTCATCGTAGACGCGTCGACCAGCGGAGTGAAGACGTTTCGCTCGCCATCTCGTTCGGCCACGATCTCGTCGGCCGTGAACACGCTCAACTCGGGGTCGGAGGCCGAAGCCTGTCCCAGCGCGAACACGACCAGCACGTCGACGACGGACGAGGAGCGCTCGATTCGGTGTTGAACGCCCTCGCGGACGAAGATCAGGTACCCGGACTCGAAGGGGACCGTATCGCTCGCCGTCGTGATCGATCCACTGCCCGAGAGGACCCGATACGTCGTGCTGTGCGGATGCTCAATCGACGGGTCGAGATCCGACGGGCGCGATCTCAATACACCGATCTCGAAGGACTCCGTGCCCGAAAGCGCCCGATAAAAAGTGGCTCCCGACTGGGCCTGACGTTGAAGCACGTTCTGAAGGTCGAGCACCACCCACGATCCATCCTCGGCCGCCTCGTCATTGCTCTGGATCGGAGCGGACAGCTCCTCAATGGAGCACGCTACGATACCGACGGACAGGAGGATCGCCCCGGCGCGCATCCACACACCGGAACTCCCCCGCACGATCGCCCGGGTACGGCCCATCGCGTCAGCTCGGATCCAGGATCGCGTCGATGCGGACGATGGCATCCTGGAAGTGC
Organism: uncultured Gemmatimonadota bacterium; assembly: GCA_938030915.1. GTDB lineage: Bacteria > Gemmatimonadota > Gemmatimonadetes > Longimicrobiales > Gaopeijiaceae > UBA2589. Next base: position 2,607 of record CALHIO010000032.1, on the reverse strand, counting down.
AGCTGCGTCGCTCGATCCGAGGTGCCCGCCCCGGCGAGATCACGCCGGAGCGCCTGCAGCTCGCCACGCGCGAACGGTGCGATGTCGGTCTGCAGTGCATCCTCGTCCTCGAGCAGCATGCCCATCCGGTCGAGATAGGCGCGCTGCAGATTCCGTCGGTACGCATCGGTATCCCGTCCAGACCCGACCTCGGACCATACACCGCCTCGAAGATCCCCCAGCATCTCACCGAGCGAATACGCGTCGTTGCCGTGGAAGGCTTCCTGCTCGATCAACCTTTTCATCCGATCGACGTTGAGGACCTGGTTCAGCGCGCTGGACTGCCGGGCACGCACGAGGTCCGTCGCACCCGACTCCTGGAAGCGATCCAGGATGTCGCGGTCGAGGAGCCATTCCGGTGTCGCGAAGACCTGACGGTTGAGGTACTCCATCGCGCGCTCCTGCCGCTCCGAGGACACCATGGCGTACTGGGCGCCGTCCTGTCCCTGACGCTTCCGCGTACGCACGACCCCGCCCACGTTGGCCACGACGTGACCCGTGTACCGGCTCCACTGGCCGACGACGTTGTTGTAGAGCTCCTCGAGGTCGGAATAGTCCTCTCCCTCCACGTACGTCCAGTCGAGCAGGTTGTCCGTGATCCGCCTGAGGTTCTCGACCCCGTAATCGGACGCGCGCATGGCGTCGTCACCGATCGCCTCGGTCAGTGCGGACGGATCGGCCCCCGTCGGACTGGAGAACAGGTAGACCGGATCCTCCTGCCACTCCTCGACGAAGTCACGCATGCCGTCCTGCTCGGAGTAGCGGTCCGTGCCGGGATGCATACGGTATCCCCACTCGATGGCGAACTTGTCGTACGGGCCGACCAGGGGCATCAGGCACGTATCGTCGCCCGGCTGAGCGACATAATTGAAGCGCGCGTAATCCATGATGGAGGGCGCGACGCCCATCTCGCATACGAAGCGCGTGCGAAGGTCCTCGACCGCGTAGGCGGACGACGACTGCATGTTGTGCTGCAGCCCGATCGTATGGCCGACCTCGTGCGCGGACACGAAGCGGACCAGCTCACCCATCAGTTCGTCCGAGAATTCGACACCTCGAGCGTCCTCGTTCACGGCCGCCGTCTGAATGAAGAACCAGTTGCGCAGCAGGTTCATCACGTTGTGGTACCACTGGATGTCACTCTCGAGGATCTCGCCCGTGCGTGGGTCGTGGACGTGCGGACCCGAGGCGTTCTGGACGTCGGATGCGAGGTAGCGGATGACCGAGTAGCGGGCGTCCTCCGGACTCCAGTTCGGATCGTCCGGCGCGTCCATCGCGATGATCGCGTTGCTGAATCCGGCTGCCTCGAACGCGACCTGCCAGTCCTCCACGCCCTGCTTCAGATAGGGGACCCACTTCTCCGGGGTCGCAGGATCGATGTAGTAGACGATCGGCTGAACCGGATCCACGACCTCGCCGCGCGCGTACGCGGCCGGGTCACTCGGCTCGAGGCGCCAGCGGGTCACGTAGCACGTCTCGACGGCTCGCTGAGTGTCCAGACCGTAGTCGGTCTGACGCGTACTGAAGAAGCCGACGCGCTCGTCACAGAGTCGGGGCTCGATCGGATCATCGGGCAGGATGAGCATGGAGTGGTGCATTTCCATGGAGAGCGTGTTGCTCTCGCCGTTCGACGGCGCATCGGTCGCGTCGTACGTCAGGACGCGACGTACCTCGACGTTCCGGGGGAATGCGTTCGCACGAACGATGTACGTGCGGTCCGCGTCCACACGCCGCACGCCGTACGACGACCGCCGCCGCTTTTGCAGCCCGAGCATTGTGACGTCCTCTGTAAAGAGGTCCGTGACGTCGATCACCACAGCCGTCGAGTCGTCGTTCATCACCTCGACATCGAACGCCATGATGATGGGCTCGAAATTCGAGTTCCTCACCGCGGCAGCGATCGTCGTGGAGTCTCCCGCGAAGTTGTCGTAGCTGACGAGTCGAAGCAGCACCCGATCGCCGCTCCGCTCCCAACGGACCGTCGACGTGTTGGACTTCGAGCCCCCGTACCCCGCCCCATCCGGCGTACGAGCTACACGGGAAAGCAGAAGCATTTCGCGGTCCATCATGTCGAGCGGGATCTCGTAGAAGAGATCCATACCGATCATGTGGGTGTTGAAGAGCCCCTCGCTCGTGATCGCCTCATCGGTGATGACGTCCGAGTACGTGGTCTCCTCGGATTCCTGCTCCGGCTCGGGGTCCTGCTGGAGCGCAGAAAGAGGGGAAGAGAGGACCGCGAGAAACGCGAGGAGTGTCAGCGCTGAGTGGGTCGTGCTACGCATGATGGATCAATCCAGAGAGTTCGGGTCTCGTGACACGCCGCCACGGGCGGACCGAGAATCTGAACAGACCGGGACAGCCGGGACAGGTCTCCACGACGCAAGCCCCCGGCCTCCATCAGGAGACCGGGGGCCCTTTGGATCGTCTGTAGAGCGATCCCGGCGCGCGTGGGCGTCGGGTGCTAATGTCCCTCCGGTACGTTCATCGAGATCCCCACATCCTCGAGGCGCACTGCCATCGCTCGGGCGCTATTGAGCACCTCTCCCGCCTCGGCCATCGCCGCCTCCA
>CALHIO010000031.1 GCA_938030915.1 uncultured Gemmatimonadota bacterium | reverse complement strand
CGAGCACGGTGGCTTCTCGTACGACAGCGACGCCTACAACGACGAGCTTCCGTATTGGGTCTACTTGAATGACACGGCTCATCTGGTCGTGCCTTACTCGCTCGCCACGAATGACGCCAAGCTGGTTGGAGGTCCGCTCGTCACCGGACGCCAGTTCGGAGCCTTCCTGATCGACGCCTTCGACGAGCTGTGTTCGGAGGTCGAGGTGCATCCGCGCATGATGTCCATCGGCATGCACGCGCGGATCCTCGGCCAGCCCGGTCGGATCCGGGGGCTTCGGACCTTCCTCGACCATATCGCGGGTCGGGACGATGTATGGATCTGTCGTCGCAGCGACCTCGCCGCGCACTGGCGCGACGTCGTTCCGCCACCGTCGCACGCCGGACCGTGACCATCACGGCACGGCGGCCCGATCCGGTCGCGTTCGCTCCGTACGGAGCCTTCGTCGACCCCCCGGCGGCGTTCGGCGAGCGTGCGGTCTTCAGTCAGTGGCTGAAGCCGGTCGCGGGCCGGTCTCAGCAGGGGCACGTGAATCGCGTGCCGTGCTCCGCGCTCCCGCTCAAGGTCGACCGGGTGGAGTGCCACCCTCACGCCGCGCAGCTTTTCGTCCCGATGGGTGAGGTCACCCGGTACCTGGTCATCGTGATGCCGTCGAACGCTGCGGGTGATCCGGATCCCGGGCGGGCGGAGGCCTTCCTCGTACCCGGGTCACAGGGTGTCGTCTACGCACCGGGTGTATGGCATACGGGGATCTCGGTGCTCGACGCGGACGCCAGCTTCGCCGTGTTCATGTGGCGAGGGGGGGATGACGACGACGTCTTCGTATCGGTACCTGACTTCGAGGTCGTCGCTAACGATGTCGCCGCCGAGGATGTCTCCCTGGTCGAGGCCCCGCATGGCTGATCCCGCGTTCGGTCCGATCGAGCAGACGCCACTCCGGGTACAGGTCGCTGCACGTCTGCGCTCGGCGATTGTCACCGGTCGGTTGCGCCCCGGTGAGCCGTTGACGGAGACCGCCCTCGCCGAGCAGCTCAAGGTGAGCCGGGCGCCCATTCGTGAGGCGATTCAGGACCTGGAGAACGACGGGCTGGTCGAGACCGTGGCCTATCGGGGGAAGCGGGTGAAGCCGCTCACCGTGCGGGAGGTCGTGGAGATCTGCGAGATGCGACAGCGCTTCGAGGTCATGGCCGTCCGTCGGATCGCGGAGCGGGGCACGTCCGTAGATGCGCTGTGGGGGCCGTGCCGGGACATGGAAGCCGCTGCCGTGTCCGGAGACAGAGAGGCCCTCGTGGCGGCGGACGAGGCCTTCCACCGCACCCTGATCCAGCTCTCGGATCACCAGCTTCTCGCTCAGCTGTGGGCAGGCCTCTACATGCGCATCCATCAGATCATGTCGCTTCGCGTCGATGAGGATGTGGATCTTTCGGACATCGCGGGCACCCACCCGCCGATCGTCGAGGCTCTCGAGGCAGAGGACGTCGATACGGCCGTCCGTCTGGTCTCGGAGCACGCCGACGCGCTCTCGGACTTCGACCCGGCGAGCATCGTGGAGTCTTCGGAATGAAGTCCGGGCGCATCCTGATCACCGGGGGTGGAGGGTTCGTCGGTCGGGCCCTGGCACTCGGCTTCGCCCAGCTCGGTTGGGACGTATGCGCCCTCGATCGATCGTTCGACGACCCGCCTGGTCACCCCCGCATCCAGCACGTCGTCACGGATCTGCTGGATGGTGCGTGGTCCGACCTTCCTCGGGTCGATGTGGTCGTACATGCGGCGTGGCTTACGACCGATCCGGCCACGCTCGGTCTCACGGAGGCCGAGTACCAGACGAAGAACCTGAAGCCGCTCACGACGGTGCTGTCGTACGCCACCCATCGGCCGCCGCAGTCTCTGGTGTTCGTGAGTTCTTCTGGCGTATTTGCTCCTGATGACGCGGAGGAGGGGCTCACGGATGCACATGCACCGACCGGCTCCTCACCGTACGCCGCGTCGAAACGTCGGGGCGAGATGCTGACCTTCACGTGGGGAAGCGAAGGGCTGGCGGGGACGCATGTGATTCGGCTCGGCTACCTCTTCGGTCCCGACGAGGTCGTCCGGCCCAGTCGCAACGGTGTTTCGCTGGTGGCTCGCTGGATGAATGCAGCACGTCACAGTCAGCCGGTCGAAGTGCGGGCCGACGACCCGGCCCGGGACTGGACGTACACACCCGATCTGGCACCCGCCCTGGAACGATTGGTCTCGGAGCCACCCACCCGGCGCCCCGTCCACTTCGGCAGCCCGCACGTGGTTCGCGACCGTGAACTCGCGTCCTGGATCTCTGACGAGGTCGGGGGTGGCGAGCTCGTTACTGTTCCCGCGGGCGCCCGTGTGAAGCCTCCGATGGTACCGAGTGACGTCTCCGCACTGCGGGACGTGACGTGGACGACCCCCCGCGATGGTGTTCGTGCGCTCGTGGACACGGAGGTCGTCGCGTGACCCCGCTCCGGTTCATTCTCGTCGGGCTGGGAGCACGCTCCCGCATTTGGCGTCGTGTGCTCGCCGAGCATGCGGATTGCCGTCTGGTCGGGATGGTCGAAACCGATGCCGCCCGACTCTCGGAGGCCCTGAGGCAGGGCGCGGAAGCCGAGGAAGTCGTGCGTGGGGCTACGCTGGACGCCGTAGCGGACCGCGTGGAAGCCGACGTCGTTCTGTTGTGCACGCCACCGGGTGGCCGTCACGGACAGATCGCGGCCGCGTGTGAGGCGGGTCTGGCGATCTTCGCCGAGAAGCCGTTAGCGGATACGCTGCAAGACGCAGAGGCGCATGTATCCGCGGCCGCTGAAGCCGGCGTTCCGCTCACCGTGGGCCTCAACTTCCGCTACCTCGCGGTGACGCGTGCCCTCAAGTCGCTGTTCGCCGAGGACCGTCTGGGTCGTCCCGAGTTCGGTCGGTTCACGTACGAGCGGTGGCGCGACGGGTACCAGCCGCATCTCAACAAGTATCCCCTGACCATGGCACAGCCCATGCTCTGGGAGCAGTCCATTCACCACTTCGATCTCATGCGCTTCGTCTACGACGCGGAGCCGGAGCGGATCTCGGCCCGCACGTTCAATCCTTCGTGGTCGATGTACGCGGACGACGCGAACGTCGGTG
>CALHIO010000030.1 GCA_938030915.1 uncultured Gemmatimonadota bacterium | reverse complement strand
GCGAACATGTCGGCGGTCTCCTCCAGGCTGCGTCCCGTCTCGCGGCCGAGGGCGTTGCCCATGCTCCGATACATCCGGTCGACGGGGGAATTGCCGAAAACTCCGTACGTGAGACCCGAGGTGTGCCGAAGGAGGTCTCGGATGGTGATCGGGCGAGACGGCGGACGCAGATCTCCCTCGTCGTACACCTGCACGTCCGCGAATGCCGGAATATGGTCGGAAAGCGGCTGGTCGAGCTGCACCGCCCCCTCTTCCACGAGCATCATGACGGCGACGCTCGTCACGGGCTTCGTCATCGAGTAGATGCGAAAGACATCATCCCGCTCCAGCGGCTGCTCGTCGAGGACCCGCCAGCCGTTCGCCTCCCAATGCACGATTGCTCCGTGGCGCGCGACCAGAGTCATCACGCCGGCGGTGCGTCCCGCGTCGATCAGCTCCTGCATGGCCGGGCCGATCGTAGCGAGGCCGTCTGCCGAGAAGCCGTGGTCCTCGGGTGCGCCCTGCGTGATGTCGAGCTCAGCCGTTCCCCGGTCGTCCTGGGGAGCCGCACACGCGGCTGCAGCAATGAGGAGTGCGGGCGTGAGTCGATACGAGCGAGGGCGCGTCGGACGGGTGCTCAAGGGACCTCCGCAGTCGGCAGATCAATCATTCTGGACCTGCAACATCGGGCTACGTGGCTCGATTCGCCACGTTCTCAGGGCCGGTGCGCGAGCACGCTGGCGGGGGTACGTTGCGGCCATGAACGGAGGTCGACGAAGCCGCGCGGGGATCCTCACTCCCCTTATCGCTCTTGTGGCGTGTTCTGCGCCGGCGGACGAGGACCGGTACACAGCCGTCGCGGACATGCCGGAGCTGATGGCTCACGTCCTCGAGCCGAATGCCCAGGTGTACTGGCGAGCGGTCGGGTGGATCATCGATTCGGAGGGCGAGCATGAATTGCGCCCCGAGTCCGAGGAGGATTGGCTGGCCGTGGAGAACGCCGCCTTCGTCGTGGCGGAGGCGGGGAATCTGCTCATGATGGACGGTCGGGCGCTGGACGATGGACCGTGGATGACGATGTCGCAGGCACTGATCGATATCGGTCGACGCGCGGTCGAGGTGGCTGAGCAGCGGGACGAGCAGGCCGTCTTCGATGTCGGGGCGGAGATGTACTTCGTGTGCACGCAGTGCCACGCGACGTACGCCCTGGAGACGCTGCGTCCGAGTGACGAGCGGGCTGGGGCCCCGGATCAGGGCTCGTGATCCGGAGCCTCCTCGATTGGCTCGGTAACACGCCATGGAGTATCGCGCTTCTCGAGTCGTACTACGTGTGGCCGCTGATCGAGTCGAGTCACGTCGTGTTTCTGGCGTTGTTCGTGGGCACCGCGTTCATGATGGACTTGCGGCTGGTCGGTCTCGCCTTTCGTGGTGTTCCGGCTTCGTCCTTCATCGATCGGCTGCTGCCGTGGACCCGGATCGGCTTCGCGATCATGGTCATGACCGGGCTTCTCCTTTTCTACTCGTCCCCGCTCCGCTACTACCACAACCTCTTCTTTCGCATCAAATGCGTGATGCTCGCGATCGCGGGTCTCAACATCTGGATGTTCCACTCTCGCATCCATACATCGATCGACCTCTGGGATGACGTGTGGACGCCACCGCGTGCGGCGCGGATCGCCGGGGCCCTGTCCATCGTCATGTGGACCGGCGTAGTCTTTTCGGGCCGCTTGATCGCGTACAACTGGTTCGACTGTGACATCCAGCCCCAGCCCGAGTGGGTGAACTGGGTCGCGCAGTGTCAGATCGCGGACCTCGCCCAGTGATGCCACCGGAGAGCTGGATCGGATTCTTCGAATGGTGTGAGGCTACCGTTCTCGGCTCGGCCGTACGGAACTCCATCTACGCCTTCCCGATCATCGAGGCGATTCACCTCGTCGCCCTCTGTGTCATGGGCGGTGCGCTGATCATGGTCGACCTCCGGTTGCTCGGCGTCGGCATGAAGGACCAGCAAGCCGGTCATCTGGCGACGCTGGTGCGGCCGTGGATGGTGGGCGCTCTGGCGGTGATGCTGAGCTCGGGGGTGCTGCTCTTCCTCTCGGAAGCGATCAAGTGCTTCTACAACACGTCCTTCTGGGTGAAGATGATCACCCTGCCGATCGCGCTCGCGTTCACCTTCCTGGTCCGTGATCCGAGGATCATGAAGGGAGCTCCGTCACGCATGCAGGGGCGGTTGCTCGGCTCCGCGTCGCTGGCGCTCTGGTTCGTCGTGGCGGCCGCGGGCCGCTGGATCGGCTACAGCTAGGCGTCCGAGTCGGAACCCAAAAGCTCCCGTGCCTCGGCGGCGGTGAGGCCAACGTCCGACACGTCGTCGCTCGCGTCCAGAAGGTCCTGGTCCTCGGACAATCGTGCGATCGCCAGGGTACCTGATGCGGCGATGGCGCCGCCGATCGCGAAGGGGCCTGCGAGTTCGAGAAGGATGCCCATCATCGGAAAGGCGCTCGTTCTGGCCAGCAGGGCGGCGGGAAGGAGACTGGCGATGAGCCCTCCAGTCGCTCCAAGCAGGGCAAAGCGGCCCATAGACAGCTCGTCGAACCTTCGCTGACGTGCCGCGATCGTCAGTACGACAGAGAAGCCCAGACCCCCGAGGAATCCAGGTACGGCCAGCATGGCCGGCCAGATGTCGACCGCGGATCCGATTGGATTGGGCCAGATGTTGTGGATCAGCTCGATCACGGCGCCCACCGTGAATCCCACGGCGGCCCAGCTGATCCCCATCCCGAACGCTCCCCGCACTCGTCGAAGAAGATCACTCATCGCCCGGCACCTCTGGTCTCAGTCTGGTCCGTGCTACCCCATGGTGCTTTGCGTCGCAAAGTCTGAGCCGCGGCGTCATCATCCGGTGACAGACATGGGGCGCCATGGCTGGAGGTCTTTCGGCCGTCAGCAGCGGCCGCGTTCGCGACGTGCGGCGAGCATTTCGGCTTCGTACGGCGCACCGGTACCGGAAGAGCCGAGGAAGATCTTCGTGCCATCGGTGAACGTGATGTCACGACCGTTTGCCCGGGTCAGCGAGTGATCCTTCGCCTGGTATCCGTCGACGATGATCTCTGTGCCCGGCGTCAGGCAGTCACGGCGAAGTCCGCGCCGAAGAAGCACATTCGGCGTGCCTCCCTCGACCATCCAGACTTCCTTGGTTCCGTCTTCTGTGGTGTGCTCCAGGTGGATCCACGTGTGCGGGTTCACCCACTCCAGTCTCACGATGGGACCGGCCAACCGGATCGGAGCATCGCGGTCGAACTCCGCCCCGAAGGCGTGGTGTCCGTCGACGGGTCCTGCGGTCACCACGAGGGCCATGGCCGTGCAAACGATCAGCGAAGCAGTGCGTTTCATGGGGTCATCTCCGGTCCTGCTGGTTCTCGTTCCGCTCCCGCTCTTCCTGGGAGCGTGCACCTCGGAGCACGTTCTCGAGGGCGTAGTTCGCCTCGTGACATGCGTACTCGTACAAGAGCCCCTCCAGACGATTGAACGGGACCTCGCCACGAATCTGGTCGGCGAAGATCGTCGGATCGTCGATCGTGAACTCGTAATTGATCTGGTCTTCGGATACCCGGGTGAGTCTCTCGATCACGCGAATATCTTCCGAAGGATAAAAGGAGGCGTTCGACATCCCCATGAGGACCTGCTGCGGGTGGATGTTCGTCGTCTCGATGATGAGTGTGTCGCCGTCCCATCGGCCCCACGAGTCCCCCAGCCAAGGCCGCATGTGCACGGGAAGAGGCCGGGGCTCGCCCATCCGAATGACACGGACGTCGTGCACCATCTCGGTCATGATCATGACCGCGTCCGGCGTCTGCACGATCGTGTAGTTGTTGTTGTAGAAGTAGTTCGGAAGCATCGGCGGGCCGCCGTTGGAGCCGAACGACATCATGCAGCGCTCCGCGAGCGGCCGGTTCTCCGGATTGTCGTACTGATTGAATTGCCGATTGAACGCGACCCGTTCCGCGACGCGACGCTCTCCCTCCGGTGTAAACGCAGCGCGGCGACCGTCTTCCGGGTACACGATCAACGAGCTACGAGGCTCCCCGTTGTAGATCGCGATGTTGTCGCCGGCGTCGACGAAGAACTGGTTGTACCCGCCGGTTCCGCCGGTCGCGGCGTCGAAGATCGGGTCACCCGTGAGCTCGCCACCCGCGGGAGGCGCTCCGCGGTCGGGGTCGCTGTCCTCGTAGTCGGAAGCGATGAAGTCCTGGCGACCCTGCTCGAGCGCGGAGACCTGTTGCGGCGTGAGCACCTCACCGACGCCCGGTGGGCGGACGATCGGGGTCATGGTGGCATTGCTCCAGTTGCCCTGGAGATCCGGTGTTCCGTCCGCGAGACGCGGCATGACCCAGCCGGAGGACTGTCCGACGGCGTCGGCCGGAAGAAAAGCGACGGCGCACACAATGATCATCGCAGAGCCGACCGTTCCAGCGGTGTTCCGAATCGGACCGCTGCTCACGACCCGTTTCCGCGAATCGGATTCTTGCGCAGGTGTCCGTACATCAGTTCTTCCACGAACTCGACGCACTTGAACTGCCCGAGGCGGGCATTGGGGTCGATGTTCCGGTAGAGTGGCATCCGGATGGTCCATGGTTCCGAGAACGTCTCGGGGTTCTGGATCTCCGCTTCGTACATGAGGTGGTCTGGGCTGATCATGGTGTACCGCTCCGTGACCGTAGTCCCGTATCCCGTGTAGTTCCCGGCTCGATCGAGCCACGCGTCGCCCAGCATGCCATCGACCCGAACGACGAAGGTGTCACCGTCCCACCGACCGAACGACTGACCCATCCAGGAGTCGACCTGTGGCTCGCCCGGATCCTCCAGGTAGATCTCGCGGAAGGCGGAAGCGTACTCGTACGTGAGCGCGACATGCGCGTCGCTCTGGAAGATCTGGAACGGGAAGGGCATGTACGTGGCCCGTGGCACCCCGGGCAGGTAGCACTTGATCTCCGGATCACGATCGAGCCACTGCTCCCGATTTTCGTCCCGCGTCGCCGCTGCTTCCGGCAGGTAGGGAATGCTGCCTCCCACCACGACCCCATACCCCGAGGGTACGGAGCCCACGGCACCCAGCGCGAGCACCTCGTTGGCGGGTACGGGCACGACCGGGCCCGGCTGCATCGCGAGGGCAGGACGCGCCGTATGCGGCTCGATGTCCCAATGCGCGTTGCCGAGCGCCTGCCAGATCCCGTTCATGTCGGGATGACCGGCCGGGGTACGTGGGATGTCGCGTGACTGCGCCGCGACCGGCGCGGGAGCGAAAGAGAGGAGCGCAAGGACCGCGCACACGTTCCCGATCGTCGAGCGGAGTGTCGGGATGTTCGTCAAACGATTCTCCAGCGGTCTCGAGTCGAAGGCGTCCAATGTGCGCCGCCGATCGGCGGTCGGCCAGCGACGACTCACGGCTTGTCACCGCGCACGCCGAAGACCAGGAGGACGTTGCCGGGCATCTGACCGAAGGTCCCGTACCCGCTGTTCACGAAGACGAGGCCGTCCGCGATCACCGGGCCGGGGCCATCGATCGCGCCACCTCGGCCCGGGATGCCATTGACCGTCTCGAAGTCACGCACTGTGTCGTAGTCCCAGAGGATTCGACCGTCGTCGGTTGCATGCGCCCGCATGTGACCGTCCAGACCGCCCGCGAAGACGACCCCCGGGATGA
>CALHIO010000029.1 GCA_938030915.1 uncultured Gemmatimonadota bacterium | reverse complement strand
GCGTCTGCAGGAACCGGGACCCCTGAGCGCCATCGATGACGCGGTGGTCGCAGCTCATGGTGATCCGCATTCGCGGCCGAACCACCACCTCGCCATCCACCACGACCGGGGTCTCTTCGATTCCACCCACCGCGAGAATCCCTGCCTCGGGCGGATTGATGATGGCCGTGAACTCATGGATTCCGAACATCCCGAGGTTCGAAACCGAGAACGTGGCACCGGTATACTCATCGGGCAGGAGCTTCTTCTCTCGGGCACGGCCCGCGAGCTCTTTCACCTCGGCTCCGATCTGCGCGATGCCCTTCAGGTGCGCGTGCTTTACGACCGGGGTGATGAGTCCATCCTCGACCGCCACGGCCACACCGATGTGAACCGCGTTGAAGCGACGAATGAAGCCGTCGTGCCACTGCGCATTGCAGTTGGGGTGCGCCTTCAGGGCGCCAGCCACTGCCTTCAGGACGATGTCGTTGATCGAGACCTTGATCCCGTCCCTCTCGAGCAGGGCGTTGATGCTCCTTCGGGCCTCCATCACCCGGCTCATATCGACATCGACCGTGAGGTAGAAGGTCGGAACCGGACCGATTGAGGTGACCAGACGCTTCGCTATGGTCTTTCGCATCTGCGAGGTCTGGATGTCCTCGTACTCGGCCTCGTCGGGTGTCCACGCGGGGGCGGACGGTGCAGGCGCAGCCACACCGGCGGCCTTAGCCGCCTCGACGTCGCGCTTCACGACGCGCCCGCCCGGTCCGGAACCGGCAACCCGTGAGAGATCGACTCCCATCTCGTCCGCCAGTCGTCGGGCGAGTGGCGAAGCCTTGACCCGCCCGCCGTCCGGGACAGGTGCCGGCACGGCGGCGACAGGCGCAGGTGCGGCGGCGACAGGGGTGGGTGCGGGTGGCGCAGGTGCGGCCACCTCCGCCGCGGGGGCCGGCGTCTCCGCGACCGGCGGCGCAGCCGCACCCCCACCGGATACTCCGTCGATCCCCGAGATGTCTTCGTCTTCCGACGCGATCACGCCGATCACGGCACCGACCGCGGCGGTTCCGCCGGCGTCGAGGAAGATCTTGCGCAGAATTCCGTCACCGCGGGCGACCAGTTCCATCGTCGCCTTGTCGGTTTCGATCTCGGCCAGGACATCGCCGCTGGCGATCGCATCGCCTTCGGCCTTCAGCCACTGAACGAGCTGACCCTCCTCCATCGTGGGGGAGAGTGCTTCCATATGGACTTTAGTAGCCATCGCTATCGGTACAGGACTCGGTTCACGGCCTCGATCACATGGTTCGCCGAGGGTTTGGCGAGCATCTCGAGGTTCTTGGCGTAGGGCATCGGGACATCGGCCTGCGTCACCCGGATGATCGGCGCGTCGAGATGATCGAACGCCTCTTCCTGAATCATCGAGACGATCTGCGCGCCCGTTCCGGCATACGGCCAACCCTCTTCGAGGTAGACGGCCCGGTTGGTCTTCTGCACGGTTTCGAGGATCGCATCCATGTCGAGCGGCCGGATGGTGCGAAGGTCGAGGACATCAGCGTGGATGCCTTCTTTTTCCAACTTCTGTGCCGCCTGCAACGCCACGTGGATCATCTTCCCGTGGGTGATGATCGAGACGTCACCACCTTCGTGCTTCAGATCGGCAACCCCGAGCGGGATGACGAAGTCGTCGTCGTCCGGGACCTCGCCCTTGAAGTTGTAGAGGAGCTCTCCCTCCATGAAGGCGACCGGGTCATTGTCCCGAATTGCGGCCTTGAGGAGGCCCTTGGCGTCGGCGGGCGTGCCCGGCGTCACCACTTTGCACCCCGGAGCGTGCGAGTAGTAGGTCTCACAGGCCTGAGAGTGCTGAGCCGACAGCTGCAGGGCAGCACCGGTCGGGCCGCGGAAGACAATGGGCATCGGAAACTGGCCTTCCGACATGTAATACATCTTCGCGGCGGAGTTGATGACCTGGTCGATCGCCAGGAAGGCGAAGTTGAAGGTCATGAACTCGATGACCGGACGCAGACCTGCCATGGCCGCGCCCACGCCGAGGCCCGTGAAGCCAAGCTCCGAGATCGGTGAGTCGACCACACGCTGTTCACCGAACTCTGCGAGTAGCCCCTTGGACACCTTGTACGCACCGTCGTATTCGGCGACTTCCTCACCCATGAGGAAGACATCGGGATCCCGCGCCATCTCCTCGCGAAGCGCCTCGTTGAGGGCCTCCCGATAAGTCATGACAGCCATCAGCTGGCCTCCTCCGATTCGGGGCGCCCGTCGAAGAAGAGCCGACCATTGGGATTGATCTCGGCCCAGACATTCGTGTACAGGGCCTCGGGACCCGGCAGCGGAGACGCATCCGCGAAGTCCGCGGCTTCCGCCGAGAGCTCGCGAGCCTCGGCATCCATGTCCTCGAGCGTCGCCTGGTCGAGCAAGCCAGCCTTCATCAGGACGTCTCGCAGGATCGCGATGGGATCCCTCTCGTGCTTCGCCTGCTCGACCTCTTCGACAGAGCGGTAGGTGCCCGACACCGGATCCGACATCGAATGCCCGCGGAAACGATAGGTCTGCAGATCCACGAACTGCGGGCCCGCACCCTGACGCACCTTGTCCGCGAGGTCGCGGAAAAAGGCGTACGTGGCGAGCACGTCCTGACCGTCCACGGAGTGTGCCGGGATCCCATGCGGCGTCGACTTGGTCGCCATGTCCGTCCTGGACACCCGGCTGAAGGCGGTACCCATCCCGTACTCGTTGTTCTCCACGACGAAGATGCAGGGCAGCTGCCAGACGGCGGCCATGTTGAGGGCCTCATGGAAGCCACCCTGGTTCACAGCTGCGTCACCCATGAAGACGAGCGAGACCGTGTCTTCACCCTTGTACTTGATCTTCCATCCGATCCCGGTGGCCAGCGGCACCTGGCCGCCCACGATGCCGTGCCCGCCCATGAACCGGCACTCGGCGTCGAAGATGTGCATCGAACCACCTTTTCCACCGGACGCTCCGTCCTTCCGGCCGTACAGCTCCGCCATCACCGCGTTCGGGTGGACGCCCTTCGCGAGCGCCTGCGTGTGCTCCCGGTAGGCACTCATCACATAGTCATCGCGCCGGAGCGGCTTGATACTTCCCGCCGCAGCCGCCTCCTGTCCGATGTGCAGGTGGCAGAAGCCTCCGATCTTGCCGATGGCGTACGCCTCCTCGGCCTTCTCTTCGAAGCGCCGGTAGAGGAGCATGTCGCGCATCAGGTCGAGTGCGAGCTCTCCACTGATACCGTGCTGACCGAGCGGATCGTTCTTCTTCGCAGATTTTTCTTTGGCCTTCGTCTTCGTCTTCGTTTCGGCCACATCAGGCTCCGTTCGTCGATCGACCAGTGCGGCCGAGCTCGAGCTGAACGAGGTCCAGCCGGACCTCGGCAGGGGCGGGAATGTCCGCCTCCATCACTGTCTGAATCGAACCTGGACCCCCGGCTTCCACCTCTCGAGCCTGTTCCTTCGCATGGTAGCTCGAGCGGACCAGAGGCCCCGACTCGACGTGCTTGAATCCGTACTCCTGCTCCCCGACCCGCTTCCACGTCGCGAACTCGTCGGGCGTGACCCAGCGGGCGACCGGGATGTGCATGGGTGAGGGCCGTAGATACTGCCCCAACGTCAAAATGTCGACCGCGGCCTCGCGCAGGTCGATCATCGCCTGGCGAATCTCGTGCTCTTCCTCTCCCATTCCGAGGATGATGCCCGTCTTAGTCAACATCGCAGGATCGAGGCGTTTCACCGCCCCGAGAAAGGAAATCGAGCGCCAGTAGCGGCCACCGGGTCGCACGTCCGGGTGCAGGCGGTCCACCGTTTCGAGGTTGTGGCCCAGGATCGAAGGCTTGGCATCGACCACGAGTTTGAGCGCGTCCTCGTCCCCCTTGAAGTCGGGGATGAGAACCTCAACGGAACACCCCGGCACATCTGCATGAATGCGGCGGATCGTGTCGGCATAGATCGCGGCACCACCGTCGGCGAGTTCGTCCCGGTTCACGCTCGTGATCACGACGTGCTCGAGCGCCATCTCCTTGACGGTCTGAGCGACTCGCCTCGGTTCATCCTCGTCGAGACCGGTCGGCATTCCGTGAGCGACGCCGCAGTACTTGCACGCCCGCGTGCACACGTCGCCGAGGATCATGAACGTCGCGGTGCCAGCCTCCCAGCATTCGCCGATGTTCGGGCACCCCGCTTCCTCGCACACGGTGTGGAGTCCCTCGGACCTCATCATCTTCTTGAGGCGGAGGTAGTTCGGGCCTCCGGGCGAGCGAACCTTCAGCCACGAAGGCTTCCGGGACCGGATGTCGATGGTCTCGAGGCCTTCATGGGCCCGGATCTTGGATGTGCCCTTGGGCTTCACGACGCCGGTGTTCTTCCCGGCTGGAGCATACCCCTTGGGTGCGTCTGTATGTGTGGTCACGTGCGTCTCGAGTCGCGGAACGTCCGTTTCCGGCAGAGTCAGGAAAAAAAGCCCCGGACGCCCCGGCCAACAAGGCCGAATCCGCCTCGTGGATGGTCGGAACTCCGTTTACTCCACAGTGGTCAATCCGTGCGCCGGCGCCGGAAGCGCGATCCTTGCCGCGTCAGCTGCGCCTTGTGCCGCTCCACGATGTGCGCAGTCGCCTCGGCCGGATCGTCCGTCACCAGCATCAGATCCATGTCTCCCGGAGAGATCTTCCCCTCCTCCAGCATCGTCGACCTGACCCAGTCGAGGAGCCCCTGCCAGTACGAGGAGCCGAAGAGGACGACCGGGAAGTCGCGGACCTTGTTCGTCTGAATCAGCGTCAGCGACTCGAACAGCTCGTCCATCGTGTCGAAGCCACCCGGGAAAATGACGAACGCGCACGCGTACTTCACGAACATCGTCTTCCGGACGAAGAAGTACCGGAAGTCGATCCCTACATCGAGAAAGGGATTCCCGGACTGCTCGAACGGAAGCTCGATGTTGCAGCCCACTGAAGGTACGCTGGCAAGCTGGGCACCCTTGTTGGCGGCTTCCATCATACCCGGCCCACCCCCGGTAATGATCGGGAACCCCGCTTCACCCAGTTGCCGGGCCGTCTCCACGCACGCCTGGTACATCGGATCGTCAGGCTTCGTGCGGGCGGAGCCGAAAATCGAAACACCCGTTCCAATTTTGGACATTTCCTCGAAGCCCTCGACGAACTCCCCCATGATGCGGAAGATGCGCCACGAATCCATACCGACCTCTTCGAGTTCGGCAAAGCTCTGCAGGAGTCGCTCGTCTTCGGTTGGGCGTTCGTAGGGCAGCGACGAAGAGGAACTTTTAGTCGGATCAGCTCCGGTGTCGTTCATCACATAGTCTCCGAGTGTTGATCTGGCCGGCCCGAAATCCAGCGGCCGGTGCGTTCAAGGGCGTCCTGATGGCGGTGGGGCGGGTCCCAGCCGAGATCGTCATGCGCACGGCGAGAGACATAAGGGTTCTCTCCGAGCGCGAGGCGCGCCACCCGCTCGAGAGAGAGGTGCTGGGCACCAGGGGTCCCGACACCAAGCCGGCTCAGGACTCGAGCGCCACTACCAACCAGGCCGGCGGGAAGACGCAGAAAGCGGCGGCGCAGCCCCATGCCGCGAGCCTGAGCCTCGAAGAGCCCCCGCTGCGTCAGAGGGTGGTCCATCCCGAGATCGTATGTATCACCACCACCGGGCGATTCCAGTACCCGACCGATCGCCACCGCCACATTCCCGGCATAGACCACCGGAAGTGTGTTGTTTCCCGGACCGAAGAGTGGCACCAGAGGCATGCGCAGGATACTCGCCACGACGGGAGTCATGAGACGGTCTCGTTCGCCGTAGACGGCCGACGGCCGCACGACACTCACCGGGAGGCCGGCTTCCTGCTCGATCCGACGAGCCACGACCTCGGCCTCGCGCTTCGACCGCGCATAATAGTCGCCATCGGGCAGGGCATGGGTGATGGGCGCAGTCTCGTCGGAAGCTCCCTCGCGGTCACCATAGACCGCCACAGACGAGATGTGGACTACCTTGCCCACCCCGCACCGGGCACCGGCGGATAGGACGCGATCCGTTCCGCCGACATTCACTGCGGCTACGGACTCCCACGCACCACCGGCATACACGAGGGCCGCACCGTGCACGAGGTGAGTGCATCCGTCCATCAAATCCGAGAGGCGTTCGACCGGATCCGTGACGTCACCCTCGACCAGTTGCGATCCAAGCCCCGCCAGGAAGGACGAGTCGGACGAAGGCCTGACCAGTGCCCGCACCTCGTGACCACGCGACACCAGATGCTCGGCCAGATGGGAGCCGAGCAGGCCGGTACCGCCAGTCAGGAATACGCGCATCGCGCGGTCGGTCCGGTCAGCGCCCCGAAAGGAACCGCTCGGCATCCTGTTTGAGGACGTCCACGATCAGCGAATGCTGATCATACTCGGGAAGAGCCCTCTGCACCTCGGCGTCATAGATGGTGGCGAGATGGCGATAATGCACCTCCGCCTCGTCGAGCTCGCCAAGCTCGATCGCCGCTTCGGCAGCGGCGGCCAGGCCCAGCAGGTGGTTCGGATCCTGTTCGAGGATCTCCAGGGCGTTGTCGAGTGCCGCCTCGAGGTTCATCGCGGTGCGGTTCAGCATCGACAAATGGAAGATTCCATCGAGCGTGAGAGGGCGAGCCCGCTGGTACGCGGCGATCGCCATCGGCAGGAACGCCTGCGCCTGAGCGCTATCCCCGGCGCTGGTCGCCTGCATCACGCGATTGAAGAGACGGTCCGCCGCCTCGATGGGAGACATGCTCGAGATGTCGGGAGCGACACCACCCGTGGCGGCACCACCCGCCGCCGGGACAGGACCGCTCGTCGAAGGGACCGGCCCCGGACCCGGCCGAACCATCGAGTTACCGACGAAGAGAATCAGGATGAACATCGCGACACCTGCGATCCACCAGGCGAGGTTCTGACCGCCGACGACCTCGCGAGCAGCCTCCTTTCGTTCGGACGACTGACCCACCGATCCCTGCGCGTGCCCTGCACCCTTCGGGCGTCCCCCCGATAGCGACGCACCCGCGGGTTGGGCTGAGCCGCGCCGCAGCGCGTCAGGATCAAGCTGCGCTCCGCATTGGCCGCAGAACTTCGATCCGGCCGAGAGCTGTTCGCCACACTGGTTACAGAATTGCCCACCCAGGTCGGTTCCACAGTTCTGACAGAAGTTTCCCGAGGCGGCCGCTCCGCAGGAGGGACAGGTCGAAGTACGGTCGGACGTCATCAGCGAATCGCGTTGAAGAGCAAGGGCCAGGTCGCCATGGTCTGCGCCCGATAGTTGGGCTGGAAGCCGAACAGGACGACGGAGCCTTCTCCGATGTCGGCCTCCAGGATCGCGGGTTGCCCGGCGATGTGCTCACCGCCCAGGACCCAGCCGGACAGGAGCGGGTCCCCGGAGCCGTATCGCGCCACGACACGAACCCGGGGATCATCTACGTCGAACGCCATGCTGGATCGCCAGTACCACGAGGCGATTTCGCTTCGCATGCCCTCGCTGATCTCGGACTCCGGATCGAGTTCGAGACGCAGGATCGAGCCCGGAATGTAGAACTCGGTGTTGGCGAGACGATCGGTCCGGTCGGAGATACCGAGATCGAACATGTCACGCACGTAGTCGGTGGCGGCCTCAATGGCGATCACACGACCACCGCCCTCCACAAAAGCCTGAACCGCGGCACCACCTGCGTCGCCCAGGCCACCCGCATACGGCGGAGGCACACGTCCCACGGGGTGACCATTTTGAATGGATTCGGCCCCCTGCGCCTGGAAGATGAGCACGTCATACTCGGCGAGCTCTCCACCCTGAATGTCCGCATCATGCAGGGTGTCGTAGGGCATGTCGTGTTGATCGAAAACCCAGCGCTGCCACCCTTCGGGCATGGGCTCCTGCCACGATTTGTAGAGGCCTACGCGCGGTGCGTCCGGACCGGAAAGGCGCTCGGGGAGACGGAAGTCGAAGTCCGGCACGGGCACGGGATCACTCAGAGCGACCTCGAGGCGGCCGTCCACGGCCACCGCGTCGAAGTCGAGCAGATACCCCAGCGTGTGGGCGGTGACGTCGTACGGACGCTGGGGCGGTCCCCCGGGATACTCACGCAGGTCGGGATACTCCTGAATCTCCAGCATCGTGTTCGCGAAGCTTGCGTACGGCTGATTCATCGGAATGACCCAGCTCCCCTCCGCGAACGCCATCCCACCGACTGTGAACGACTCCTCTGCCCGATGGACTTCGACATCGGCCATGGTCAGGGACCGGATCGCATACGTGATACCCGGGTCGTTCTCCTGCCCAGCGGGGATGACCCAGGCATCGGGCCACGACACCCACTTGTCCACGGCGCGCTGGTTGACCCCGTAGAAGTTCTCCAGCCAGTAGCGACGGTTGCGAGCGGCGTTCGTGAGGAGGGCCATGGCGCCGGCCTTCTGATACTCGACGATGTCAGGGAGCCCCCACGCGCCTCCCTCCCACGGATTCGGAAAATTCCACGAGCGCTCCGCCGCATTGAAGTTTCGCCCCGGGCCGAGCACGTCCGGTGAGATCGTGACGGGAGTCGCCATTCGCGCGGATGCCGTCTCGGACAGGATCCGAGCGGCACCGTGATAGTGCATGTAGGCGCGCGCAGGGGTGAATGCGTCGTACTGCGCGTTGACGACCACCCCTTTCTTCCCCTGCGCGGTCAACTCGGCGGCCATGTACGTGCCAAGCTGTGACACCGCAGCCGTGAGGGCAGGGTCGATGTTCGGCTCCCAGGGCTCGATGTATGGTGGAAAGAAGATACGAGCTCCATTCCCACCCATCTGATGTACGTCGTGGACGATCTGGGGATGCCAGGCGTTATGCGCCTCGCGAACGGTCAGAATCGTCTCCTGCTGCGTGAACGCGTACCAGTCTCGGTTGTTGTCATGACCGACGTAGAACTGATACAGCCACGGCAACGGAGCAGCTTCGTACTGGGTCCCGACCAGATCCATGTACCACTCCGTGATCCACTGGAGCCCATCCGGGTTGAGGGACGGGATCTGCAGGAGGATCACGTTATCGAGGATCTCACGAACCTTCTCGCTATCGGAGCTGGCCAGTTCGTACGCGAGGTTGGCCGACATCTGGCTGGCGCCAACCTCGGTCGCGTGGATTCCCTGCGTGATGAGCACCACGG
Organism: uncultured Gemmatimonadota bacterium; assembly: GCA_938030915.1. Classification (GTDB taxonomy): domain Bacteria; phylum Gemmatimonadota; class Gemmatimonadetes; order Longimicrobiales; family Gaopeijiaceae; genus UBA2589. Next base: position 1,536 of record CALHIO010000029.1, on the reverse strand, counting down.
TCTTGCCCTCGTCGAGCAAGCGATCCAGCTCGTCCTGCCCCGAGATCGATCGGGGATCAGCGAGCTTCATCTGGATCTCGTGAAGCTCGCTCAGTCGGGCGTGGTTTTCGGCGCTCGTGATCGTGAGCATGACGAACGGGTTCCCCACCGTCGTCGGACCAAGCGTGTCGACCGCGACACGATCACTCGTACCGGCGAGGCGCTCGAAGTACGACGTCAGGGCATTCCAGTCCGCGAGCTGCCGATCGGCTCCGATGGCGTGGCCAAAGTGTTCGATGGGTGACGGAACGGACTGCGCCGCGAGAGGGGACGACAAAAGGAGCGCGGCGACGAGAGCCGCGCCAAACCGGCGTTTCAAGAAGACCTCCATCGACGGTTCGCAGAGAACCGACCGAGTCAGAACGGTGTTGCGCGCTTCAGCCCGCATGGTACCCACGCTCTGTAGGGGCGGCAACGGACGCTCGACCGGTGTCTGACCCTCACGCGATGGACTCGCCCGTCGCGTCGGTGATGGCGGCGAAAAAGACGGCATCCGAAAAGGGTTTCCGCAGCAAGGCCGAAGCACCTGCCGCGAGAGCGCGTTCCTCGAACTCGGCCTCGTAGCGACCCGTCATGAGCACGACCGGGAGCTTGGAGGCGGCAACACGCACCTCCTCGAGCACCTCGAGCCCCGTCATGCCCGGCATGTGCACATCGAGGACGAGACAGTCGACATCGTGAAGCGCACGTGACTCCAGAAAGTCGAGACCGGACGCGTGGGCAGCGGCCGGGACGCCCACGGAACGCAGCAAGCGGGTGAGCGCCCGACGCACGGAAGGATCGTCATCGACCACGGCCACGAAACCATCGAAGCGCTTCATGTCCCCAGGCCCGAGTGAAGGATCGCAGTGCCTCGCGTCACGGACGTCGGAACGTCGAGTGTACGCCGCTCACGATGCAGCCTCGGAGGGTGACGCCGAGAGGGGAAGACGCACGCGAAGGAGCGCGCCACCATCCGGGCCGTGCTCAGCCGTCAGCGTACCGCCGTGAGCCTCCGTGATCGTCCGGCTGATCGTGAGGCCCATCCCGAGGCCGTCCGGTCGCCGTGAGACGAAAGGTTGGAACATGCCTTCCGGGTCATCCCCAACGAATCCGGGCCCGTTGTCCAGCACGAGAATCTCCACCGAACCCGGATCGACGACGAAGACGATCGAGACGGTCCGCGGAGCCGCAGGCAGGCGGCTCGTAGACTCGATCGCATTCATCACGAGGTTCAGGAAGACCTGCGTCAGCTGGCCCGGATCACCCACGGCAAGAAGGTGGGGATGGTCGTGTTCGCCGACCTGAATGTCTACCCCTCGCATGACAGCCTCGCTGTGGACGAGCTCCGCGACGTCGAGGACGACGCGTCGAAGATCGACATGCTCCTGCTGCGTCTCTCCCCGCTCGAGGAGCTGGCGCATGCTGGAGATCACATCCCCAGCCCGTGTAGCATCCTGGGCTACGTCATTCAGAGCCTCACGAACCTCATCCAGATCGGCCGGTATCGCATCAAGA
>CALHIO010000028.1 GCA_938030915.1 uncultured Gemmatimonadota bacterium | reverse complement strand
CGGCCGGCCAGACTCTGGCCCGCGCCGAGGAGCAGCTTGATCGTTTCCATCGCCTGCATTGTGCCGATGATCCCGGGTAGTGCACCGAGGACACCGCCTTCGGCACAATTCGGGACGAGTCCGGGCGGCGGGGGCTCCCGGAAGAGGCAGCGATAGCACGGACCCCCCTGCGTCGCGAAGACCGAGACCTGGCCCTCCCACCGAAATACCGAACCGTACACGTTCGGAATTCCGAGCAGCACGCACGCGTCGTTGACGAGGTACCGGGTGGGAAAATTGTCCGTCCCGTCGACGACGATGTCGTAGCCGTCGAGAATGTCGAGGGCGTTGCCGGACGAGAGCCGGGTCGCATGCGTCTCGACGTATACGTGCGGATTCACGTCCGTCAGTCGATCGAGGGCAGACTCCAGCTTGCTGCGACCGAGATCTCCCGTTCCGTGCAAAAGCTGGCGCTGCAGATTGCTCTCGTCGACGACATCGTCATCCACGATCCCGATCGTGCCGACCCCGGCCGCCGCCAGATACAAGGCAAGCGGTGACCCGAGCCCTCCTGCTCCCACGCAGAGCACCCGCCCGGCCTTGAGTCGCTGCTGCCCCTGAAGCCCCACGTCCGGGAGGGCGATGTGTCTCGCGTACCGGTAGAGCTCGTTCCGATCGAGTTCTGGGAGACTCATGGTGATTCGACCTCCGGCACGCCGAGGAGTCCGCCCGCTGCGACGAGCTGGAACGCCTCGGCGTCGTCACGCAGCCGCTGGACGAGTTCGGGGCTCCGGCCACTCAAGGCGGCGAGATCCGACAGCTGGAGCGCCATCACATAGTATTGGAACGGCATCATCGTCGTCGAACGGTCAGCCCAGATGTCACGGTCGCGTAGACCGCGGAACTCGTAGATCTCCTCGTAAAGCTTCAGCGACTTCTCGAGCGCGAACCAGGTGCCTCCGTATTCCGGTGAGCCCTGCAGCATGCCCTCGTGCGGATCCGTTTCGAGATTTCTCAACTCGAGCTTGGTGGTCAGGCCATGACGCACCCCCCACCGCTCGAGACCCAGCTGCGTCATCAGACCACCGCTCGACGAGAAGTAGATGGGGCGCTCCAGGGCAGAGTCGTTGATGATGCGGAGGGCGATCTGCTGACTCCGGTCAAGGACCATACCCGCCGGATACGTCACGGCGAGCTTCGGAAACGCGACGGTCAGGTCTTCGGGCAGCTGGATCGCCGAAACCTGGTCGAGGATCTGCGGGTCGATCGTGGTCAGCGGACGAGTGGGCAGAGGTCGGTCAGCGTGAAGCCCGGGCGCCAGAGCCTCGTCGAACGGCCTCTGGCTTCCGGGAAGCGTCAGCTCCTGGAGCTGTTTGGGGTACCACGTGGTGAAGAGGTACTGCCCCACAATCACGGTCACATCCTTACGGATGCCCTCTACCTCCTGCACGTACCAGAGAGGGAAGGTGTCGTTGTCCCCATTGGTGAAGAGCACCGCGTACGGCTCCACACTCATCAGCAGATCGTACGCCCAGTCCCGCGCAGCATAGTCCCCGGACCGCGTCGCCCATGACCAGTTGAGACCCAGCGGGATGAACGCGATCAGCAGAATCGGTGCCGCCCTACGGTATCGTCCGAGTCCGCCGCCCAGCGCCTGTGCCACGACGTGCCACGTCCACGCCAGTCCCATACCGGCGAGACACCCCCAGTACGAGAACGTCGCGACATAGAAATAGTCGCGCTCTCGAACCTCCCGCTGACCCTGATCGAGTTCGGCGTGCAGGGAATAGCCGTGCTTGAAGTTCAGGTACACGACCAGCGCGACCGTCAGCGTACCGGTCAGGACGGCGAGGTAGGCGAACAGCGTCCGATCGGTGCTCCACGCCGCGTAAAGGCCCGCGAAGCCGAGGGCGAGAAAGAGGAGTGCGAACGGGGCCCGGCTCGATACCGGGAGTTCGGAAGGGTCGAGCCCGCGCGACCATTGCCACTCGAAGTACTGCATGAAGGTCGCCATCTGGGCACGGAAGGGCGCCTTTCGTTCCCAGACCGGCGGCGTCTGATACTGCTCCCGGGTCAGCGTCGAGTTCAGGGCGGAGCACCCGACCTTCCCCCTCGAGAAGATCGAGGCCGCGGCCTCACCGATCGACGCGCACGTCGGGTCCCCTTCATTGATCACCGGATCGAGGTCCGCACGGATCGGAAGGAAGAGGCTGAAAGACAGCCCGAGGGCCACGAGGGCTACGGCACGCCCCAGGAAGGCGACCGTGAGGAGTCGCCAAGGGCGCGTGAGGAGGATCAGGATCCCGAACGCAGGAGCGGGAAGGACCGACATCATGTGGCTGGTCGAGCCGATGGCCAGCAGGAAGAGCGCCCAGAGGACATACCGCTCGCTGCCCGGCTCGTCACCCCGATCGGACCAGCGGACCGACAGCCAACTCACGATCGCGATGATCATGACCGAGAGCGTATAGACCTTCTCGTTCACGTTGGACTGGTTCCAGACCGTGAAGGCGGTGGCGCCGATCACCGAAGACGCGAGTGCACCCACGCGAGCGAGCCGTGGCTCGTGGACCACACCGACCAAGACCCGTTGGGCGACGAGGTAGAAGAACCCGGTCGCAGCCGCGCTCGTCGCCGCCGCAAACAGATTGATCCGGACCGCGACGGGAAGTCCGGTCGGGGCGAGAAGGAGGCTCCACGTCTTCGCCAACACCAGGAAGAAGGGATTGCCGGGTGGATGGGGAATTCCGAGCGTGTGCGCGGTCGCGATGTACTCACTCGTATCCCAGAACGAAGTCGTAGGCGCGAGCGTGATCGCGTACAGCGCGAAGGCCGAGAGTGCGGCCCCCAGAGCCCAGAGGTACGGGGGAGCCGCGATCGCGTCTTCGACCGGGTCGACGACGCCCCGCCCGTCGTGCGCGTCCAGCACGTCCGGTGTTTCGATCATGATGCGTCACCCACCCATCGGATCATGTAGATGCGACCACCCTCGTCGTCGGACATGAATAGTTCACCCCCGGGACCGACGACGACATCGACCGGGCGGCCGGCCACTCTACCTGCCCAGAGCCAACCTGTTGCGAAATCCTCGTACGACACGGGCCTTCCCTCGTCGACGCGCACCCGGATCAGCTTGTAGCCCGTCCGCTCGGACCGGTTCCAGGACCCGTGGAGAGCCACAAAGAGGTCGCCCCGATACTCCACGGGAAACTCGTCGCCCGTGTAGAACGCCATACCGAGAGGCGCAGAATGTGCCTGAATGCCCAGTGCCGGGGGGACAGTCGTCTGGCAGAAATCTTCGCGACCACGGAACTCTGGATTGGGAATACGATCCCCATGACAGTACGGCCACCCGAAGTGCTCACCGTCTCGACCGAGCAGATTGATCTCCTCTTCGGGCAGATCATCGCCCAGCATGTCGCGTTCGTTCTGGGATGCCCACATCACCCCCGTGCCCGGGTGAAGGGCCAGCCCAGCCACATTGCGCAGCCCTTCGCCCACGATCTCCTCACGGGCGCCATCCGCCGAGTACCGTGTCACGGCCGCGCGCCTCGGGTCCCTCTCTTCACACACGTTGCAACTCGAACCGACCGCGACTAGCAGCCGGCCCTCCGTGTCGAACGCGATCTCTCGCGTCCAGTGACTCCCTCCCGTGGGTAGATCCGGGACAACGACCTCCGACTCTTCGTACGAAGAGCCACGATATCGGACGACTCGATGGCGCTCGGCCACGTAAAGCCAACCGTCGTGAAACGCGAGTCCATAGGGCCGGTTCAGGCCATCCAGGATGGTTTCCCTGCGGTTCGCATCCTCGGGATCCAGCCGTACCACACGCCCGTCGCGAGAGACGGCCGCGTACAGCGATCCATCCGGCCCGAATTCGAGTGTCCTGACCCCGCGTAACCGATCCGCGAACTCGATGATCTCGAAGCCAGGGGGCACACTGAGCACGTGGGCTGAAGCGAAAAGCCGGAACGCGACCGCAAGAAGGGCGGCCAGCAGTCCAATCACGACGATGGCTCTCGTCTTCACCCTCCGCTCCCGGCCCGTCGGCCCATGTCGGACATGCGCTCGTTCCGAGACCCGGTCAGGACGGAATTCCGTTGCGCGCCGCGTCGTCGATGAGGTCGAGGACGCGTGTGATCTGCTCGGGGGAATTGTACACGTGCGCGGATAACCGCATCCACCCGTAGTCGTACTCGCCGATCACCCGGGTACGCACGTTGGCGACCCGCGAAAGGTGCCGCTGCAGGACGGAGGACTCCACCCCATCCAGGGCGAAAGAGACCATGCCCCCTTTCTGTTCCTCCTCGCGAGCACCGACCACGTCGAGATTAGGAATGGAACGGAGCCCCGTCTCGAGCATGTCCCGCAGGTACCGGACCCGGGCCTCGACACGGGACATCCGAATCGCGGCTGCCCACTCGACCGCAGCCAGCAGACCTGCAAGCCTCGACTCATCGATGGTACCCAGGTGATTGAGCCGGTGAGCCCCGAGCGAGAGGTCATCCCACCCACCCGAAGCCAGCGTTGGCCACAGACGTTCTCTCCACGATGCGCTCAGGTACAGCAGCCCCGTACCCTGGGGAGCGAGCAGCCATTTGTGGGGTGAACTCGCGTACATGTCGCCGGACACCTGATCCAGGTCGAGGTCGAGCATGCCGGGCGGGTGCGCGCCGTCGACCGCCAGAACGATGTCCCGGTCGTCACAGCGTGCGGCCAGTGCCGAAATGGGAAGTATCGTCCCGGTCGTGAACGTCATATGTGAGACGCAGATCACTCGAGTGTCGGGTGTGACCCCTCGCCACACCGACTCGAGAAGCTCATCGCTGGAGCGTGCGCGGTGCGGGAGGGACACGATGTCCAGGCGCGCCCCGCGCCGTGCAGTGATCAGCTTCCACGGCTCGAGACCACCGACGTGTTCGTGGTCCGTCGAAAGCACCGCATCGCCGGGCCCGATCTCCACGCCGTTCGCGATGAAGTTCATCGCCTCCGTCGTATTGCGAGGGAAGACGAAGCCAGCGGCACTCCCACCGAGCAGGTCAGCAAGCGACGCCTTGAGGTCGTCCCATGAGACCCCCGGGGGGCGTGTCTCTGCCACACGGCGCGTATGCTCGGTCACCGCGTCGACGACCACCCGCGGTGACGGTCCAAGCGTTCCGTTGTTGAGATAAATCCGGTCGTTCGGGATCAGGAATTGGCCGCGAACGACGGACCAGAAGAGTTCATCGTCTGCCTGGCCACCCGCGTCGAGATTCTGGGCCAACGCGGCAACCGTCCTGGGCCACGCCAGCGAGGCGCCACCCAGGACGGTCAGAAACCGCCGGCGATCGACCGTCATCGGTCGCGGACCGGATCAGTCGTCGCTCTTCACCGCGATGAACGAGATTTCGATCAGCGCACCACCGACCAGCCCGGAGATCTCCATCGCGACACGGGACGGTGGGTCGATGCCCTCGAAGTACTGCGCGTACGCCTGATTCATCTCACCGTATCCGTCGATATCGGTCAGATAGACCGTCGCGCGGACGAGATCACCGAAATCCAGGCCGAGCTCTCCGAGGAGAGTCTCGAAGGAACGCATGATGTTGTGGGTTTCCGCGGCCATCCGACCCTCGGTCATCGCACGAGTTTCCTGGTTCGCGCCAAGCTTTCCGGACAGGTAATACGTGTTCCCGACCTGGACCGCGGCGCTGAACGGAATACGCGAAGAGGGCTGGTGAGCAATCCGCTCTTGCGCGAGCGCAGGCTGAGCGGCGAACGCGACGAGCGCGAGCATGAGTGCGAGACGCTTCACAGAGTTCTCCTGAGCGTGGCCGGAGCCGTCGATGAGGTTCTGGGCCGGATCATGCCCGCCCGTCGAGGCTGGGGCAAGCCGACGCCGTCGTTCATGGACGTGGGCCAGTCGCAGGGCGTGGGCGTACCTTACGACATGTTGATCCCCGCACGGCGAACACTGGCATACGCGAGGGGCTGGTTTCGTACTCCGCGAGACGTGGTCGAGGACGAAGTCGTGCTCGATCGTGACGGCACACGCGTGCCTGCCACGCTCGTGCGACCGCGAGACGGATCGAGAGACTTTCCCGCCTGGGTGGTCATGCATGGGATCACCCGGCCGGGACGTGCGCACGAGCAGCTGGTTCGCTTCACGAGGGCGCTCGCGCACGCGGGCATCGTAACGATCGTTCCCGAGGTGCCCGAATGGCGCGATCTGGAACTCGCGCCCGGGCTCTCCGCACCCAGCATTGCCGCGGCAATACGTTGGCTTCGCACAAGCGGGATCGTCAGAGACGATCCGGTCGGGGTCGTGGGCTTCTCGTTCGGTGCGCCTCATGCGATCGGTGCGTGGGCGGACGCCCGCCTGAACGACGAGGTGGGGGCTGCTTGCGGCTTCGGGGGCTACTGCTCGATCCGTCGGACGTTTCACTTCATGATGACGGGGCAGTACGAGGCGGACGGCGATACGTACTGGCTTCAGCCCGACCCGTACGGCCGCTGGATCGTTGCCGCCAACTATCTGCCGGCCGTTCCCGGCCGTGAGGATGCCCGGGACGTCGCGGAGGCATTACGGACCCTCGCGAAGTACTCGGGCGACGTGGGCGCCGCGTCGTGGGACCCGGTCTACGACCCCAAGATCGACGAACTCCGCCGATCCATCGCAGAGGAACGCCGCTCGCTCTTCGATCTCTTCGCCGCCAAGTCGGGCGCTGCGGTCCCCATGTCCGAAGCCGCTGCCATGGGTGAAGAGCTAGAGGAGGCGGCTCGACGAGTCGAGCCCGCGATCGACCCGACCGACGTACTGAGCGAGGTTAAGGGGACGGTGCACCTTCTGCACGGGCGTCGGGACCACCTCATACCCTACTCCGAGAGCATCTGCCTCGCGGGGGCGCTCCAACGTGGAACGCCACGTCTGGCAGTGACGCGCCTGTTCGGGCACTCTGCTCAGGATCGCTTACCGCTCCTCTCCAGCGCAGTCGAAATCCCTCGGTTTACCCGCGCTCTCGGAGCGGTCCTCACGGCGATCTGACGATCAGCGGATCCCCAGAATCGCCTTCACCGCCGACTTCACCGTCGTGTCCTTGTCGTTGATCGCCTGATTGAGAAGCCGACGCGCGTGTGGTGTGCCGATCTCGTTCAGGGCTCGGTAGCACGCAATGCGTACGTCGGCCCGTGGCTTCACGAACAGGGACGGGACGGTGTGCTTCTCGATGGACGCGACGGCTCCCGGATCCGCAATCCGCCCGAGGGCTCGGATGAGCGGGAGCGCCTCATCTGGATCTTTCGCCGCGTCGAGCATGGCGATGAGCGGCTTGAGCGCCCGCTCCGCGCGGAGCTCACCGGCCGCGACCGCCGCCGCGATCCGGACTTCGGCATCCGGATCATCCAGGAGTCCGACGATGATCTGGCCCGACTCAGGATCTCCCAGCTTCGCCAGCGACCGTAGTGCCTCCTTGCGCACCCGAGCATCCGGGTTGGCCAGCGCCGACGTGCACAGCTCAACAGCCCGACCGCCACCCTGATCTCCGAGAATCGAGACGGCATTGCGAACGAGGAACCGGTTTTCGTCCACCGCCATCTCCTCGATCACCGCACGACCCGGCTCACCCATCCCGACGAGCGCCTGACAATGGATCCTCCGCGCGAGCCGGTCCGTGTTGTCGGCAAGGTCCGCCCGAATGGCCACCGCCATGTCGGCACCGATCGTCCGACACACGGCGAAATACTCCGTCCGCCGTTCCTCATCACGTTCGCGACCCATGCGGCTGGCGAGCCGACCCAGTACCGGCCCCGACATGATGGCTTCGGCCACGGCGTACATCGACGGGTCCGGTGGATCCCCCGACGCGAGCGTGATCGCGGTAACCGCCCGAGCTACCGGATCGAGCTCGCGCTGGTCGAGGCAGCGTTCGGCGAGGGACTCTATGTCATCCGACCTCGACGCGTCCCCCGCGATGAACTCTTCGGTCGCGAGGTCGAGCGGGGTCGGCACGAACTCGTCTTCTCCGTGCTCACCCGTATCCACGAGTTGCGCCGGCTCCTCCACCACCTCGATCGCAGCCAACTCCTCCACAACATCATCGAACGGCGCGGAGGCACCCTCATCACCCACTCCGGTCTCCAGCGCACCGCGGATCGGCTCGATCGGTTCCGCGGAGGGGGCCACCTCGGCGAAGGGCTCGGGTTCGGCAGCGAGTTCGGCTTCGGCGAAGGACTCCGGTTCGGTAACGAGTTCGGCACCGACGGTGGGTTCCGGGTCGGCGGCGAGTTTCAGTTCGACCAACATGCCCGGCTCGAACGGGTCCATGAGTTCGTCCACTCTGACGATCTCGTCAGAGTGCGCCGGCTCCTCCGTGCCAGTCGCCATCGCTGTCGCCACTGACTCCGAACCAGAAACGATGCCTTGCTCCGATTCGGCCAGAGCCAGGAACAGGGTGTCAAAGGAGCGGGCGAGGCCCTTGAGTTCGGACATGCGACTTCCTTGCTGAGTGTCTGGAGAGGTCGTTTCCGTCGACGCAATGTACAGACTCAGCTACCGAGAATGGGAGTTTTTCCTTTTCTTGCCTCCCTACCCAGCCCCGTCCATCTTCCCGCGTACCTCCCCCCCGAAGCCAACGTCGTCCGGTGACGCCG
>CALHIO010000027.1 GCA_938030915.1 uncultured Gemmatimonadota bacterium | reverse complement strand
TGCGGGTGTCCTCCCCTGCGAGGTGGTTCTGGTAGACACCGAGGAGGAGCCGCCGGGCTATCAGCAGATCGCGACGAACGCCCTCCACCTCAGCGAGCTCAGCCTCAGCGACCGAGTGATCGCCCAGCGTCTCGGCGTCTCGGGCAAGACGGTCGGGAAGGCCATTCGATGGCTGGGGGGGCTTTCCCCTTGAACCCGCGCGCGGACCACCTACGAGCGATCTCTTCACCGGGCTCCTCGATCAGACACCGGCCTTCGACCCCGCCGAGCCCGAGCCCATCCCAGCCTTCGAACTCGACCAGTCCAGACCTGACTTCGATTTCGACCGGTCGCTGCCGGATTCCCTCGTCGACTGACAGGCACCGACGCATCGGCGCGCGCGGACACCTGCCACCGCGCGACGGCTCCTGAACCCCACCTCCCGGTCCGACCCTCCCTGCCCACCCTTGTGGGGAACTTATGTGGGTCGTGGGACGTTCGAATAGAAAGGCAGTCGATTGCGACTCGCTGCGGGGGGCAGAGGTCGCCTAACGCGGAGGAGTGTATGGGGAACGGTTACCGTATCCACCAGTTTGCGCAGGCAGTCGTCGACGTCGAGCGGGGAGCTACGATCAAGCTCGAGCTCCTGAGCCGAGTTGATGGAGTTGGGCCCAGTGATCTCGAGGAGTTTTTCGAGAGCCTTTCCCCCGAGGATTCGCTCAGCATCGTTCTCGAGCAGCTTGATCTGGCGGTGCGCGTCCAAGAGGAGTTCGGTACGCCGTGCTCCATCAACATCGACAACAAGATTCTCTTGAGCGAGCCGACCCGCGCCCAGCTCCTGGAACGGCTCACTGGAAACACCGTCCCTGTGACGTTCGAGTTCACGGAGATCTTCCCCATGCCCCCGGCACAACTGGTCAACCCGATTTTCGGTCAGCTGAGAGAGCGCTACGTGGAAATCGCTCTGGACGATTTTGGCACGGGGTTCAACGGCATGTCTCTGTTCGTCGACTATGACTTCGACGTCATCAAGGTCGACCGCGTGCTGATCGCCGATATCGCCAGTCGCACCAAGAAGGCCAAGGTTCTGGGTCTCATCTGCGACATGATCTCGTCACTCGGCAAATCCCATGTGGTTGAGGGGCTCGACGATGAGGAGACGCTGCAGATCCTTCGGGATCTCGGCTACTCAGTGTTTCAGGGCTTCTATTTCCATCACCCGGAGCCTCTCAACGACTTCTCTGATCTCTCCGTCTATCCCCGCGTCCAAGGAGCTGCGTAACATGACGTATCCAAAGCCTCACGACGAAGTGGCGCGTCTCTCGGTCCTGAACGACCTCAGCATTCTCGATACACGCCCGGAACGCCCGTTCGATCTCATTACCGAGATGGCGAGGGACGTATTTGATGTCCCCATGGTCGCGATCAGTCTCGTGGCCGAGCACAGGCAGTGGTTCAAGAGCACGGTCGGCCTCTGTGCGAGTCAGACGCCGAGGGAGCATGCGTTCTGCAACTACACGATCACGGCTGAAGAGGACTTCGAAGTCCTGGATGCAACGGAGGATGCACGTTTCGCCGACAACCCACTCGTCACCGGGGCACCTCACATCGCCTACTACTGCGGCGTCCCGATCATGGCGAAGGGACGACGCCTCGGAGCGCTGTGTATCCTGGATCGGAAGACCCGAGCGGCATTGAACGAGGTGGAGCGCAGAATTCTGAACGGGATGGCCGAGCAGGTAGGACGAGAAATCGAGAGTCGAAGGGTTCTTCGGCAGGCACTCGCTACGCTGGCCACGTCGATGGATCCGACCCTGTTGCAGTGATCACGGCTGCCCGGTCGCGATGTGGTCGGGAGCGTCCAGCGGGAACACTCCTCGCTGGTCGCATCCCGATCAGGGGAGGGGGGATGGACGGACTCGATGCCGGCTCGGCCCTGCTGGAGGCGCAGCCGAGCTTCCCGATCTTTCTGATGAGTGGGTACAGCAAGGATGGTGTTGCGGCCAGCCGTCACATGTCCCGATTTTTCGGATACCTGGCGAAGCCTTTCGGCCTCAGCGTCATCCGTACCGCATTGCAGCACCGCACAACCAGGTCAATCCGAACCTGGTTCAGGGATCTCGGCTGCGTGGTGGTCCGTCTAGTCAGACCGCCCCAGCCCGGGTGCCGCAGTCAGCTCGCTTGAGCCGCGTTTGGGTTGGGCGCGGCGGCGATGACCTCGGCCGATGCCTCGTCGGCGAACTTCTCGAAGTTGGCCACGAACATTGAGGCGAGTTTATGCGCCGTGGCGTCGTAGGCGTCGGTGTCACTCCACGAATTGCGTGGGTTCAGAAGTCCACTCGGCACACCCGGCACCGCCGTCGGCATCGCGAGGCCGAACACGTCATCGTGGTCGTACTCGGCGTTGCGCAACGTGCCGCTCAGGATTGCGTCGATGATGGACCGGGTGTGCTTCAGTGCGAAGCGTTTACCGGTCCCATACGCCCCGCCGGTCCAGCCCGTGTTCACCAGCCACACGTCGACGTCGTGTTCGCGGATCTTCTCGGCGAGAAGCTCTGCGTAGCGCGCTGGGTGCCAGACGAGGAAGGGGCCGCCGAAGCAAGGAGAGAAGGTTGCTTCCGGCTCATTCACGCCCATCTCGGTCCCGGCGACCTTCGCGGTGTAGCCACTGATGAAGTGGTACATCGCCTGCTCGGGGGT
>CALHIO010000026.1 GCA_938030915.1 uncultured Gemmatimonadota bacterium | reverse complement strand
GGCGTGGCCGGAAGTCGCTCGGGTGTGCAAGCTTTCGGATGATCAATTCGTGCAGAGGGTCGCGGGCCACTTCCGCATCGGCGTTGCAGACGTAACCACGTATGACCCGCACGCGGTCAAGCTGATTCCGGAGGCTGTCGCGCGTCGATTCGGCATTCTTCCCCTGTCCGCGACAGGTACCTCGATCGTGATCGCGACGTCCGATCCGACCAACCGATCAGCGCACAAGGACATCGTTGCCCACGCCAGTCGGCAGCCGGTCTTCCTCATGTCCAGCCCGACCGTCCTGTCGGAGGCTCTGGAGAGAGCATACGCACCGGCCCGGGCGCCGAAGAATGCCCTGCAGACCCTGGTCGCCCGGGTTGCAGAAAGCGACTTCAAGGTCTTCACCAGCGAGGGGCGGGAGTTCTTCACCAGCCTCGAACTCGAGGATCCCGCGGTCGTGAAGCTCGCCGAGGTCGTGCTCCATCAGGGTATCCGCTACCGGGCGACCGAGATCCATATCGAGCCGGGAGCCACTCAGGGTCGTGTGCGGTACCGAATCGACGGCGTCTTGCAGCACGTCGTCGATCTCCCGTCCATCGCCCACTCACGCCTGGTGGCCCGACTGCGGCACCTCGCGTTCGAGCAACCGGGCCTTGACCCGCAGGAGGGATTCCCGGTCAAGGTGGCCCCGGATCTCGAGCGCCAAGCGCACCTTCTGACCAACCCGACGCCCGACGGGGAGCTGGTCTGGATCCGACTCGCCGACCCGAATCACCTTCCCTCGCTGAAAGACCTCAACTTCGGACTGGCCGAGGGTGACAAGATCGAGTCGGTCCTCAACAAGGACGACGGGCTGGTGCTGGTCACAGGTCCTGCCCGCTCCGGCACGTCGAGCTTCATCTACGCGGCACTCGCGTCCTTGAGCCACAAGAGTGTGCTGTCTCTGGAGGGTCGTGCGGAGATGGTCGTCCCTGGCGTCACCCAGATCCGGTTCGATCCTCTCACCGGATTAAGCTTCGCGGAGACTCTCCAGCAGTTGCTGGATCAGAACCCGGACGTGGTTCACGCGGGTGAGATCCGTGATCTGCCCACGGCGCGGATCGCGCTGCGCACGGCCGTGACCGGTCGCAAGGTTCTCGCCACGGTGCATACGGCCGACGCCGTCTCGGGCGTTCGCCGCCTCGTGGACCTGGGGCTCGCCCCCGGTCGATTGGGGGAATCTCTCCATGCGGTGATCTCACTCCGGCTGGTCCGGGCGCTCTGTGGGGAGTGTGCACGACCGTTCGATCCGGAGCGGGACGCGAAATCTCGCGAAGCCAAGCTGGCCTCCGTGCTCGGCGTCCGAGCGGTCAAGAGAGCCGTGGGGTGCAAGGCGTGCGCGGGAACCGGATATCGGAATCAGATTCCACTTCCCGAGGTTCTGGTGCTCACGCCGGAGATGCGGGCGGTCCTCGACAAGTCACCGAACGATGCCGAACTGCTTCGTGCTGCCCAGGCCGATGGGATGCGCACGTTCGCTGAAGTCGGACTGGCTCGCGTGAAGAAGGGGGACACGACGGTCGAAGAGATCGAGCGCGTCCTGGGCGTCGTCCCAACCCGAACCGAGACCCCGGCAGAGGTCGGGCCGGTCCTCGTGGTGGATGACGAAGCACAGGATCGCCTGATCGTGACGAGTGTGCTGAAGGACATGGGCTTCCAGATCATCGAGGCACCCGATGGGCAGACGGCTCAGTCGATGATCGAGGCGGGCGACGAGAACTTTTCCCTCGTGATCATGGACCTCTTCATGCCCGGTATGGACGGATTCGAACTCCTGCGGAGCGTGCGGCAGTCCCTCTCGACCCAGTCGCTTCCCGTGATCGTGCTCACCGGATCCGCGAACCCCCGCGACGAACTGGAAGTGCTCGAGATGGGCGCAGACGACTTCCTGTTGAAGCCCTTGGACGCGGATCGACTCGAGGCGCGCGTCCGGGCCGTGCTGCGCCGAGCGGGCGTGCGAATCGCCCACCCCGCGCAATGACGTCTCCCTAGTCGCCCAGCCCCTTCCGAAGCGTGTCTCGCGTCATTGTGAAGGAGCGCAGACCCGACAGCGGATCGTAGGCGACCAGCATCGCCCCCCGGTACCCCAACCGGTCGGGACTGCCTCGCGAGAAGGCCATGAGGGTGCGAGCCAGGTGCTCCTGACTTTCGTCCACGCCCGTGTCGAACTGGGGTACGAAAAGGTCGTTCAGGGTCAGTGGCTGCGGCCGGGCCTCCAGCAGCGCGAGCGTGACGATCGCCACCAGCGTGTTGTGCGGGAAGTTGAAGTGGAGCGCGAGAGGGGCATACCGCGCCTTGTCCGGCTTCTGTGCCTCGAACTCCTCGAGGATCGCGTTCAGGTGCGACCGTAGGATGTCGACCAACTCCTCGTAGTCCTCTTCGAAGTCCGCGAGCGCAGCCGGTGGCCTGCCGATGAAGGCGTACGCATCCGCCGCGAGCCCCTGAAGGAGCGCCTGCGTGATGGACGCGCGTTCTTCGGTGCTTTCACCCGATTCGAGAGATGAAACGAACGCCCTCGCCAGCGTTCGCACGGAGTTCAGCAACCACGGGTAATCGCCCACGTTGTCCCGACGCATCTTCACCGGATCCCGTTCGTACATCAGCCAGAAACCCCAACGGAGATGAGCGCTCAGTACCGCCGCGCTGACTCGGGCGAACGACACCTGGCGATCCCACTCGAGGAGGCGCACTCGAGCAATGATCCGGTCGTACGCCTGCTCTTCGGGGTGGAACTGGGACAGTGCATAGATCAGGAGGGTCTCCGCGTCGGCGACGAAGTGGTGCCCGCTACCGTTCGGTCCCTGGAGATGCTCGACGAGCTGCGTCAGCCGATCGAGGGCCGCCGTAGGCTCCGGCGTGTCCCAGACCCTCATGGCGCAAAGGGTCAGGAGGTGAAGCAGGTAGTAATCAAGCAGAATCGCCGCCGTCGTCCTGCCCGCCTCTGCATCCCCGAGAAGCGCCGGCGCCTCGACCCTCTCGAGGAAGTCGATCATCAGAACGGGAACGATCTCCGTCGTGAACTCGTGCGTCTGATGATTCCACGCGTGGAGAACCTTGAAGCCGTCGGCCCACGTCCGGGCGTCGAGGCGGGACACGACACCCCGGACATCGGACACGGCATCACCCGGGCGGAGCCGATGCCGGGCGAACTGGGACCGAAGACGACCGATCCAGTCGACCGGACTCCCGTCCGCGGTGACGCCCGCGAGGATAAGGGCGCGATCGTCGGATGAGAGCAGACGGTCGAGTTCGTCGATCAACTCAGCGACGTCGCTCGCGGTCTCCTCCGTTGCGGACCTCACGGACGAGCGTCCCGGTCCCCCTGCACGCTACCTAGTAGTCCCCGACGTTTCCGAACTCCGGGTGAATCCACACACCGGACCAGTCGTCGCGGCTGTCGGAAAGGACCTGCTCCATGATCTTGATCAACTCGTCACGATCAACGGGTTTCGGGAGCACGACGTTGGCGCCGTAATCCTCGGCCAGCATGAGCTGATCCCGGTTGATCCCGGACACGGCCACGATCGGAATCGTGTCGCCGTTCTCCCGAAGGGAACGGATCAGGCGAAGACCGTTCACATTCGGCATGCGCAGGTCCGTAATGATTGCCCGGACCTCGTGTTTCTGAAGAAGATCGAGAGCCTCCTGCCCATCCGAGGCAGGGACGACCTCGTACCCCGCGCCCTCGAGAAAAGTGGTGAGAATCTCGCGGCTGCTCTGCTCGTCATCGACGACTAGAATCACGCCCATGGCCACACGTCTCGTTGAATGATTGCTGCCCTGCTTAAGCTTAATATGCGAAGATAGAACGTAGTCGATCTAGGTCCCGCGTCACGGTCATCGCGACCATCAAGAGCACCCTCGCCTTCCACGGACTGAGGTTGTCGGCCTGAATCGCTCCGATGTTCAGAAGATCGACATTGTTGGCATACAGTGGCACGATTCGTCCCGTGGGAACGCGGGAGGCGACGACCACCGGTACGTCCCGATCACGTACCTTCCGCAACACCTCGAGCGTCGGCGAACTCACGTGCGCGAGCCCGAGTCCGGCGACTACCACGCCGTCCACTTCGCCCTCCTCCAACAGCAACTCCAGCATTCGTCCATCGGACCCCGCGTACTCCGAAAGGATGACCACCCTCGGGAGTTGAACGTCCGCTGGAAGCCCGAGCGTCTGCCGTCGCATCGGTGCGCGGTAGAACCGCACGGCCTCGATGTCCGCGACACCCAGTAACCCGAAGTCGAGCGTCTGGAAGGTCTCGACGTCCAGCGTGTTCGTCTTCGTGACCTCGCGCGCTGCGTTGATCTGGCCGTTCATCACGACCATGGTGCCCATACCCATCGCCTCGTCCGAGACGACTACCCGGACGGCGTTAAGCATATTCCTGGGTCCGTCGGTATCCGCCATCGTAGGCGCCCGCTGCGCACCCACCACGACGATCGGCTTGTCACTCTCGACAGTCAGGTCGAGAAAATAGGCCGTCTCCTCCAGCGTGTCGGTCCCGTGTGTCACGACGATCCCGGCCACGTCCGGCTCGGCCAGCAGAGCATTCGCACGAGACGCGAGCTCCAGCCAGATCGCGGGCGTCATGTCCCGACTGTTCACGTTCGCGACCTGTTCCACCGACACACGGGCCAAGTCGGAGAGACCCTCCACCGCGGCGACGATCTCCTCGCCGGTGAGCGCCGCGCGGAGCGCGCCCGAAGCCTCGTCGTACGTGCTCGCAATCGTGCCACCCGTCGCCAGGACAACGACATGCGGCCGCTCCTGACCTCGCACCGGCATCACGAACACGAGGGACAGGGTCAGAACGAGGGGAATGTGCAGGAACGAACGTCGAGTCATGAGACGTCTACCACTCCGTTGGGCGCATCCAGCGTCGCGATGAGACGGACATCCTCACCCTGAAGGACGTCGATGTCGAGCCCGAGCGCCGCACACCAATCACGGACTCGGTCTGCCTGGGGGTGCTCGGCCCGGATACGTACGAAGGAGCAGGCCGGGAACAATACCGTTCCAGGATGGGGCGTCTCGCCCCAGTCGATGAAGAACGGGATGACACCCCCGGCCCGCTCCGCCCAGGGATCGCTCATCCGCCACGTCAGCAGGGTACCGTCTTCCCGACGGCGACTTCCGCTCATCGGCTCGCCGAGGTCGATGCCTGCCGCCCGCGCTCGGTCGAGCAGCAGGTCCAGATCATCGACGGCTGCACACCACGTCACCAGTCGGGGGGCGTCGAGCGTATCCAGTCCGAACCACCGCGCGCGACCGGGCGACGGTTGCTCCGGATCGACGCTGACGACCTCCATGTAGCGGTCCGGACCAAAGCCGAGGAGCCGGTTCCGCGTCCCGAAGCCGGAATGGCTGCCGCCCGGGGACATCTCGACACCGAGCAGTGTCTCGACGTAACTGACCCCCTGATCGAGGTCTGGAGCGGCGAATACTAGATGATCCAACGCGAGTCTCCTTCATGCACGAAGTCCACATCGTCCAGCGGATCCGAGCTGGCGATCGCACCTACATACCCGTCTCCGGGTTGGATGCGAAGCAGACGAGCCGCAGCCCGCTCACGGCTGACGTCGAGCTCACTGTGCACCTCCGGGGCATCCGCTTGCCCATGCATCAACCGCAGGCCCGCTCCGTGCCTCTTCGCCAGCGCCTCCTTGTCCGTCCAGAGCTCCATGAACGCCAGGTCCAGAGCCTCTTCATCGAGGGACTGGAGATAGGAGGC
>CALHIO010000025.1 GCA_938030915.1 uncultured Gemmatimonadota bacterium | reverse complement strand
CTCAGGGCAAGGATGCGGAGGCGGACGGGGTTCACGCCGAGTTCCGCGAGGCGTGGGCGCGATCCGACACCTACCTGCGCGGGCCGATCTTCTAGCCGACAGCTGGAACGCGGCGCCGGTCAGCCACCGTGGTAGGGCCGGGCGCATACGAGGGGGAGGGCCGTCATGCGACGGCTCTCCCCCTCGTGCTGCCGTCGTTTCACCCCTTCGACTTCTTCCTCGACGTCTGGTCGGACCCGTTGTCCGAATCGTCCTCCACTGCGTCTTCAGCATCTCCGACCGAGTCGTCGTGCGTCACCTCGTCGAATTCGGCCTCACCGTCGACGGCCGCATCACCGTGCGAGTCGTCGTCCGAGGCGTCCTCCGCTACGGGTATATCCTCATCCTCGAACGGAGTGGAGTCTGAGTCGGAAGCCTTCACCGGCGTCCGGGCAACCGGATTCTCGGCCTTCGCTCCGATCAGTGGACCACGCTCCGGAGGAATGGGCACGCCTCGGGCCGCCGTCTGGGCCGAGTCGCGCAATCCGTATCCCATCGCGGCGAGTAAGGCAGAGGCGAGGACATACTTCACGGCCTGGAACAGACCGCCGTACAGTACAGCGGCCTGAGCCTCGGCGGGCCGGAGCTGCCGGATCTGGACGACGTCGAGCATGAAGATGCCGACGGCCGCGATCAGCCCGACGGACACGACCATCAGCAGGGTCCCGATCGTTCGAGCGAGCGCCAGGTTGCCCGTCCAGAGCGCCGTCGCCGCAATGAGCAAGAGCCCCAGCGTCGGCGTCTGAAGATACCCGGCCGCCAGCCCCAGGAAGCCGTATCTCCACGTGATCTCGGTGACGCGGAGCGGCCAGATCGTGATCGAAAGATCGATGACGGCGTGGAGAACCAACGCGAAACCGAAGAGATAGACCCCGCGAATCAACCAGGGTGACACGTCGTCCGATCGCATAAGGAGCCCGAATCAATGGGGTGAGGGCGAAGAAGAGCGTACCCGAAGTATCTAGGGCAGAATGAAACGGGGCGCGAGACTTTCGTCCCGAACGCCGATCGGGCGGATCACGCGCCCGAGACCCGGTCGATGAAGACCGGCCACGCCTCGTGCTGCTCCAGCAGATAGCGGTCCACAACCAGGACAACGTCCATTCGATCACCGATCCGTTCTCTCGCCTCCTCCTTGTCGATCATCTGGTCGACAGATGGGCCCTGAGAGATGTAGGCGCGCGAGAGGAGCACGGTTGCGGCCCGGAGTTCCTCGTCACGCGTCGATTCGGCGTCCTCCAGAATACGCAACGAGGCCTCGATCGCGGCCCGAGCGGCATTGCGACCGAACTGACCGCCGGACATTGCCACGACGAGCCCACCCAGGATACCCACGAGCGCGAAGAGCATGGCGAACGGCGAAAAGAAGGAGAGACCGGGCAGAAATTCGAGCAGCTTCGGCCATGCGCCGAGCACGACGACTCCAGCAACCGCCCCGAGGCACCCGAACTGCCCTCTGGCCAGCGGCAACGGGGTCTCTTCGATCTCCTCGCGCGCGGCCTCGATGACCG
Source organism: uncultured Gemmatimonadota bacterium (assembly GCA_938030915.1). Classification (GTDB taxonomy): domain Bacteria; phylum Gemmatimonadota; class Gemmatimonadetes; order Longimicrobiales; family Gaopeijiaceae; genus UBA2589. Next base: position 1,680 of record CALHIO010000025.1, on the reverse strand, counting down.
CGACGTCTTCGCGGGAAAGCCCGCTCACCGGCCGAGCCTGAGATTCCCCTTCCACCAATCGGCATCCGCGCCGGAGCGGGGGCCCATCGTTCCGCGTGCGGACTCGAAGAGCGTCCCGGGATCGTAGACGCGACCTGACCGCACCACGTGCACGCCGTTTCGTGTGTCGGTGATGGTCGTCAACGGATCTCCGTCCACGACCAGCAGGTCCGCATACTTTCCAGGAGCGATCGAGCCGAGGCGCTCGAAGACACCGAGCGCGCGCGCTGCATTGACGGTCCCGGCGCGGAGCGCATCGGCGTTGGGGATCCCGGCGCGCACCATGGCGTGCAACTCCCGGTGTGCTCCGAACCCGCTCCAGAACTCGCCCCAGCTCGGGTGATCCGTCCCGAGCGTGAGCTGGCTCACGGCCCCGGCAGCGGCGAACAGCCCCACGGTCTCGCGCTTCACGTAGTAGATCCGTTCAAACTGGTCGAGCGGAGTGCGCGGCAGGTTGTCTTCGACGACGGCCCTCGCGTACGGCGTGAGGAAGCCCATCTCATCCGCCCAGTCGTCGAAGACGCCCGGCTCCCGGTCCGCGAAGTACCCGTACGCCGTGAGCGTCGCGTCGAAGAAAGCACCCTGGTCCACGAAGAGTCGCGCCTGCTTCCGGATTCGATCGAGGGTCTCCGCGTCTTCGAGATCCAGCGCCTCCAGCGATGCGTACGCCGATCGGGTCGCAGGAAGCGCGTCGCCACCGAGGAAGTGCTCGATACGATCGATGCCCATGAGGATCGCATCCCTCGGGTTCACACTCGCTCGGAACCCGGAATCCAGATGACCGGTGACCGTGAGGCCATGCTCGTGCGCGACCTCGATCACCGCCTCGAGCTGTTCAGGCCGAATCCCCTTCGCCTTGAAGCCTCGGGCACCGTTGAGTGCCCAGAACGCAGCCTCCTGACGGATTGAATCGGGCGTCATGGCCTCGTGCGACCATCCGGGACGCGCGGTCCCCCAGTACGGTCCCGAACTGTAGATCCGTGGACCGGGAATCTCACCGGCCGCGACGCGTTCCCGACCGCGCCGGGCCTCTGCCGGGTCCACCTCGCCCGCGGGAAACGTCGACGTCACGCCATTCGCCAGGAAGAGAACAGGGTTCACGGTGTATTCGTCGACACGGCCCTCGCCAAAAAGGTCTACGGCGTAGTGTGCGTGAAGATCGAAGAGCCCCGGCATGATGAAGTGGCTCGATGCAAGACGCAGAACCTCGACACCGTCTGTATCGAGATCGAAGGCACCCACGGCCATGATGGTCCCGTTCCGGACGAGAATCCCGGGGTTCTGACGAGATTCGTCGCCGGTACCGTCCCACAATCGCCCACCGACGATCGCCAGATCCCCGGCGCGTGGGCTCACCTGTGCCTGCCCTGCGCCCGGTACGATCGCCACGAGGATGGCTACGAGGGCGGTGGCTCGCGCGACGAAGACGTCGAGAGCTCTGGAACGAACGGTCATGCGTTGCTTACCATATCGAGGTTGGACAAACGACGGATGAGATCATGCCTTACTACGAATACCAGTGCACCGCAAACGGCCGAACCGTCGAGGTCCGGCATGGAATGAGCGAAGAGCTCACCACGTGGGGCCAGCTGGCCGATCGCGCGGCCATCGCCGCCGGTGACACACCGCCGGATGCCCCGA
>CALHIO010000024.1 GCA_938030915.1 uncultured Gemmatimonadota bacterium | reverse complement strand
CCGGTCGTCTCGGGGCGGCTGCCACGCCTGCGCGATCGCCTCGACGCCCGCCACGGCTCCCGTGAGCGAGACGACGTCGATCGGCCGCGTCTGGGGAGCAGACGGAGCTCCTCCGGGACCGGCGCGCATGGTGATCGCCCTTCCTCCTCCTCCCGAGACGATGGCAGTGCCACTCGGGTGGGGGGCGATGTCACCCAGGCGGATCACGTCTCCTCCGCCCATGGAGACCATCCGATCGAACGAGCCGTCTGCATCGAAGAGCTGGTAGGATCGATGTCCCAGATCGGCGACGACGAGGGAGCCGTCGGGCATTGCCGTGAAGGCCATCGGCATGCGGAATTCGCCGGGGCCCTCCCCGGCCTGGCCCACGGTACGAACGAAGGAGCCCCGGGCATCCACGACGGTCACCTGGGAGGCCTGCCGATCGAGGATGAAGAGATTTCCTGCCGCATCGAAGGAGAGACCGGTGATCTCACCGAACGTCTCCCACAGGTCGCCGTCGAAGGATCCCACACGGTAGACCTCCTCGAAGTCCGCGCTCAGCGCACGGTCCGCCGCAGGGAGTTCGACTGTCGTCTGTCCCTGTGCCGGAACCCCGGTCATCCCCAGGGCGAGTACTGCGGTGCCCACTCCGACCCACTGTTGAATCCTCATCTCACCCCTTCTCCGGACGGTTTGTCCCGATGCACGACCTCTGTAGATGGTCGAGCAACCGCGAACGGTTGCCCGCGTGCGACGTCCCCGGTGGTCGTCGGAACCACTTGCCCCGACTCCCCGCTCCAACACCTTTCAGGTCCCTCCCGAACCGGCGTGTGCGGGCTCGAGAGGGTCAGCCAAGACTCGCAAGGGACGCGCATGATCAAGGACCTCCTCGACCGCACCATCGAAAAGCGCCCGACCACATTGAAGTTCGACGGTCGGATTCTCTACCTACTCGACGACGCCGAGCTGGTCAAAGGCCAGCTGTATGACGGTCAGGACGTCGAACTGACGGACGAGCTGAAGGCCAACTTACGCGATCAGATCTCTACCGATGAGATCACGCCCGCCTACATCTGCTTCTTCTACGACGAGACGCTGGGTGACTTCCCGTACCTCGGACTCCGCACGACGAACCAGTCTACCGGTGAAACGGAGTACCCGGTCGAGCGAAACGCCGTGCGTAACGGTGGCTTCGTCTGTTCGGTCGCGGGTAAGCGTCGAGGGAAGGGGAGCAGCCGGGAAGCGAGCCCGTACGCGGAACTGCATGCAGGCATCCAGGTCGTGGTCGCCGAGAGTATCGAGCGGATCTACAACGAGAACTGTCAAAACCTCGGCGTCCTGACGACGAGCGACTTCGGCATCATCGATCGGATCAAGGCCGGCGAGGAGATCCAGCTCTCGGAGTTCACCGATGGCAAGGACGAGATCACTCGCCAGATCATCGAGTACGGTGGCCTCTTCGAGTTCAATGTGGCCCGCCTCCAGGGCAAGGTGTCGATCCCCCTCACGGCAGCGCAGGGTGGGGCTCCTGCCGACGGCGCCGTGACGATGGAGGCGCCGGCGCAGACTCGACCGATGACGCTGGCGGAAAAGATCTTCGCGAAACACCTGGTGACCGATGCTACGGCGGGCGAGACGGGCGTGAGCTGGGTGCGGCCCGGAGACGCCGGCTTCTTCCGGACTGATATCCGCTTCAGCCATGAGTACGTGACGCCGATGGCCTCGATCTTCTTCGAGGACAAGGTCGGCGCCGATGCGAAGGTGGTCGACAGGGACTCGATTCTGTTCTTCCGGGACCACCTCACGTTCCTCGACAAGGTCATGAGCCAGGAGCGCATCGAGCAGGGCCTGCTCGACGTCGCCAACGAGCTCGAGGTCAAGCAGCGTACCTTCGCCGAGAAGCAGGGCGTGAAGCTGTACGGCGAGCAGATGGGGAACCGCCTCGGCTCTCAGGCCATCTGCCACTCGAAGATCCTCGAAGAGTATGCCGAGCCCGGGATGCTCATCATCGGGACGGACTCTCATACGCCTCATGCCGGGGCAATCGGGGCCGTGGCGTTCGGGGTCGGGACAACGGCGATCTTCAATTCCTGGATCACGAAGGACGTCCGGGTGAAGGTTCCTCAGTCGTTCAAGGTCGTGATCAGTGGCGAGCCCGCGGCCAATGTCACGGCCAAGGACTACATGCTGGAAATCCTTCGCCACCCGTACATCCGGGACGGAGAGGCGATCGGGCAGATCATCGAGTATGCCGGACCGGCCGTCGAGGCGCTCTCCGTCGACGAGCGAGCCACGATGACGAACATGGCCGCGGAGGTCGGGGCCTTCACCGGGATCATTGCTGCGGACGAAAAATCGGTCGAGTTCATGGTCAACGAGCGCGGCATGAGTCGCGCTCGGGCCGAGGAGCTGATCTCCGGTATGCAGTCCGATCCGGAGGCTGAGTACGTGAAGGTCATCGAGATCGATGCGTCGGTGATCCGTCCAATGGCTGCGCTCCCGAACGATCCGGGTAACGGCGTCTTCATCGACGAGCTGGGAGACGCGCCGATCCGGATCGACATCGCGTACGCCGGCTCCTGCACGGCCGGGAAGAAGGAAGACATGGACATGTACGCTCGTGTCTTCGCGGACGCCGATGAGCAGGGCCTTCGGGTCCACCCTGACGTTCAGGTTTTCATCCAGTGCGGGTCGACCGAGGTGCGGGAGTACTGCCGCGAGCAGGGCTACCTCGAGTTGTTCGAGCGCATGGGTGCGGAATTTATCGAGCCCGGTTGCGGGGCATGCATCGCGGCGGGACCGGGGGTGACGAGCTCGCCGGACGAAGTCTCGATCTCGTCGCAGAACCGGAACTTCCCCGGCCGATCGGGTCCCGGGAATCTCTACCTCGGGTCTCCCTACTCGGTGGCGGCCAGTGCCGTGTGCGGATACGTGACCAGCTGGACGCCGGGCCAGCACTTCGAGCCCGTCGACGCGAGGAAGCTCGCCACGGTGTGATGAGGTCGAAGGCTGATGGATGGGTCTCTTGCCGAGGGGGACGTCCATGTCTTGCCGGCTTCGGGGACTGGATCTAGGATCGCTCGCCACTCCCGGATGAAGGCAGGACATCATGACCCGACGGATCGGTAGTGCTCTCCCCCTCGCCCTGTGCACGCTGATCGCCGCCTGCGGTGGCGAATCGGACTCCAGCCAGGCGGTGGGCTCGTCCTCGCCGGAGATGACGGCGACGACGCACCTCAATCCACTCATCACTCTGCACGAGACCGATCAGTCGCTCTTCGGTCTCTACGCGCCGAGCCCCGGGGGTCAGGGTCGTCCTGGAGCGCCTCCTCCTCCCACCAAGACACCGGATGAGCGAGCCGCCGAGACGTTGGCCTACGGAATGAGCGACTACGTCTTCGACGGAAGCATGGAGGGAGGGGTCGAGCGGGGATTGCCGGCCTTCATGGATTTTCGCGATGCCATGCTGGCCGCGGGTGCCCGTGCATCGACCCATCCATTCGTCGTGAAGATGGCCAAGATCGAGAGCCGGGAGCAGGCGATTCGTGAGGTCGGAATGCAGCTCGACGCCGGAGCAAGCGGCATCATGTTCGTGGAGGTCGAGAGCGCCGAGGAGGTCCGATGGGGGCTCGAAGCGATGCGCTATGCCGAACACGGCGGCACGCGACCGGAGGGCGTGGGGTCGGCGCCGTCGTACTGGGGGGTGAGCGACGACGAGTACCGCGACGGCGCGGACCTCTGGCCACTCGATCCGGACGGCGAGCTGATCAGCTGGGTCATCGTGGAAAGCCACGAGGGCCTGGCGAATGTTCGGGAGATTGCCGCGGTACCCGGGGTTGGCGTCCTCTGGCCCGGAGCCGGGACGCTGCGTCGGCTCTTCTCCACCGTCGGTGACGACGGTCAGCGTGTGCTCGACGAGGAGGGCTGGGAAAACGCGATTCAGACCGTCCTCGCCGCATGCAAGGAGTTCGATATTCCGTGCGGATATCCTGCGAATGCGAGCGATATCGAGATGCGGATGGAGCAGGGGTTCAGTGTCTTCGTGATGGGCTGGGGCGAACGTGGCTTCGAGACCGTCGAGATGGGTCGTCAGCTGGCGGGTCGCTGACCACTCGAGCGCACGTTCCCCGCCCACGATACGGCTGATCAGGGCCCTTCCGGAGTGTGGCTGGTCAGGACGATATTCGTCCGCCTTCAACCCACATGTCGATGAACCCTCAGACCGCTACCTCCACGACCCGGGACTCGTCTGACCCGATCAGCACGTCTGCACGTCAGGTGTGGACTCCGCTCGATGCCGCAGAGTTGTACGGTGTCGAGAACTGGGGCAGTGGATACTTCGGAGTCTCGGATCGAGGAACGCTGATGGCGTATCCTGACGCGATTCCGGAGGCGGGAATCGACCTGTACGACGTCGCGCTCGGGTTGGCGAGTCGGGAGATCGGTACGCCCGTGATCGTGCGGTTACCCGGTGTCCTTCAGCACCGGATGCAGGACCTGCGGCGAGCCTTCGACGACGCGATCGCAGCGCTGGATTACCAGGCGGGCTACTCGTGCGTCTACCCGATCAAGGTCAATCAGGAGCGACACGTCTGCGAGGCGGTGCGCGACTTCGGTGCCGAGCTCGGCTTCGGACTGGAGGTCGGTTCGAAACCCGAGCTCATCGCCGGCCTGGCTCTGACGCGTGGCTTCGATGAGATGCCGCTGGTCTGCAATGGCTTCAAGGACGCCGAGTACATCGAAACCGTGGTGCTGGCCGCGAAGATGGGGCGCAACATGCTCCCGGTCGTGGAGCAGGCCCATGAACTTCGGCTGATCCGGGACGCCGCCCTCGCGCACGATGTGCGGCCCGGGTTCGGGGTCCGGGCGAAGCTCGCCGCTCCCGGGATCGGGCGCTGGGCAGGCTCCTCTGGAATCCGTGGCAAGTTCGGACTCACGGTCGGGGAGATTCTCCACGCGGTGGAGTACCTGGAGGAGGTCGACCTGCTCGACGGGTTCCGAATGCTGCACTGCCACGTCGGATCCCAGATCTTCGACATTCGTGCCGTGAAGTACACGGTGAGTGAACTGGCGCATCTCTATGTGGAGCTGGTCCGGGCGGGTGCGCCGATCGAGATCCTCGATCTGGGTGGGGGTCTCGGGGTCGACTACGACGGATCCCAGTCGGCGACGGACTCGTCCGTCAACTACACGCTCGATCAGTATGCGTCGGACGTGGTCCATCGGATCAAGTCCGTGTGTGACGAGGCAGGTGTCGACCACCCGACCATCATGACGGAGTCGGGCCGTGCACTGGTTGCGCACTCGAGCGTCCTGATCACCGACGTGATCGGTTCGAGGACGTTTCGCGTCGAGCCCGATCACGATCTCGTACGTCGGGCGCTCGGGGTCGATGAACCGCCGCAGCCGCTGCTCGACGTTCATGAGGCGTACGAGCGTCGGCACGTGGGGGAGGACGAGATGCTGGAGGTCTATGCGGATGCCGAGCATGCGCTCTCCGAGGCGATCCATCTGTTCAACCTCGGATACATGGATCTTCGCACCCGGGCGGCGTGCGAGGAGCTCTTCTGGGCTGTCGGCAGCGCTGCCCTCGAAACGTACGGCGATGATCTTCCTGAGTCGCTCAGTCACCTGCCTGACCGGCTTGCCGACCTGTACTTCGTGAACGTGAGCGTCTTCCAGTCGCTCCTGGACTCATGGGGTATCGACCAGGTTTTCCCGATCATGCCCATCCACCGGCTCGATGAGGAGCCGATGCGCCGGGGCATTCTCGCCGATATCACGTGCGACTCCGACGGGCGTGTCGACCGGTTTCCCGGAGAGGGCGGGCACAAGACGACGCTCGAACTCCACGACGTGCCGCCTCCCGGTACGGATTCCGGCGACCGGGAGCCCTATTATCTGGGAATCTTCCTGACCGGCGCCTACCAGGAAACGCTCGGCGATCTGCACAACCTCCTGGGCGACACCAACGCCGTGCATGTCCGACGCGGATCCAACGGCCGATGGCGCATCGAGACCGTCGTCGAGGGTGAAACGGTTCGCGACGTGCTCAGCTACGTGCAGTTCGAGCCCGAGCAGATGCGGCGTCATCTGCGCCACGATGTGGAGGCGGCGATCGAGGCCGACCGCATTACGCCGTCGGAGGGCGCGAGCCTGCGTCGCTTCCTGGACGAAGGGCTCCAGGGGTACACGTACCTGGAATAGCCCGCCGAAGTCCTCTGCAGTACAGGGGATTCGAGCGCTTCTCCGTTTGTGGCACCCTTCCTGCAACGTTCGTGATTCGACCGGGGGAGCCCTGCGTCCCCCACCCTGAATCGCCAGCACCAACAGAAGGGAGCTCATCATGGGCACGCTCAAACTCAACTCGAAGCTCGGTCTGCTCGCCGCGCTCGCCGTCGTCGGCTCGGCCGGGGCGTGCAAGACGGTCAGCCCCGAGGACATGGACGCCGGCCTCGCTGCTCTTCGCGCCGAGATGCAGGACGAGATGGCGGCCGGCGACAACGCCGTCCGGTCCGACATGGATGGTCGGTTCGCCGACATGGATCGCCGCTTCGCGGCTCTCGAACAGGACCTGCAGCAGATGGAGCGCGACTTCGAAGTCTCGATCGCCCGTCTCGAGGACGAACTTCGCTTCAACGTGCCGGTCTACTTCGGCTTCGACGACGCCACGGTCGAGGCTGAGGACGAAGAGGTCCTCGCCCGCTTCGGTTCCGTCGCGCAGAAATACTACCCCGACGCTCGGATCACCGTAGAAGGCTTCACAGATCCCGCAGGCGACGAGGCGTACAATCTCTGGTTGGGTGAGCAGCGCGCCCATGCGGTTGCGGCGTATCTGGTTGAACACACGGCGATGACCGAGGATCGGGTGAAGGCCGTCAGCTACGGTGAGGACACGCGTCGCCTCGTCTCCGACGGCTGGGGGCCGGGTGTGGCAGGTTGGGAGAACCGCCGTGTCGTCCTCGTGATCGACCATGATGGCGAGCCGCCCATGATGGCGACCGACGAGGATCCGTCGACGGAAGGCTGATCTCGCGGAAACGTCGAATCGGCTCGACCGGTAGGTCAGTGAGAGGGTCGTCGGGTTCGCCCGGCGGCCCTCTTCTTTTCGCCCGTCAGTACAGGTACCCGAGACCGATGTAGATCGGCGCGGTGGTCTCCGCTGATGTGCCCGCATCGAAGGCCACGACGAAGTTCTCCCCCATCGCGACTCGCAGGCCTCCTCCGAACCCGCGGTGCAGATCGCTCGCGATCTCGCTCAGCTCCACGCCGTCGCGCCACACACGACCCTGGTCGACGAAGCCGCTGAGGACTGCCGTGAAATTCCTGCCCAGCAGGCCGAAGCGTGCAGCGCGCCAGCGCAGCTCGGCGTTCCACAGCGCCATCCCGCGACCGGCGTACCTGTTTCTTTGCACACCTCGCAGACTCTTGGCGCCGCCGAGGCCCTCCTGGTCCTTGAACGAGGACTGGATCCAGGAGAGTTCGTGCTCGGGAATCCCTGAGCTCGCGTGCTGGATGATGATCCGTTGCGCCAGGACGAGGCGCTCGGAGAGCGAAAGGTAGTGACGTCCTGCCGCGGTGATCCGAGTGAAGTCGTGATCGGCACCGAGTGCGTCGTCCGACCGTTGAACGAGTAGCTCGGCCCATGCGCCTCGGGTCGGCCCCGTCTCGCGATCCCGGGTGTCGTAGACGAGTCCGGCCTGGAGGAAATTGGTCCACGTGGAAGACGCATCCGGAGAGACTTCCTGTGCGTAGACCGTCGTCCCCTCGCCTTCCGGCACAGGCAGTATGCGCGTCTGCTGTACACCGGCGCCGAAGAGGAGGCGCATCGGGGCCGAGGAGAGCCGCCTCTGGAGCTTGGCCGTCACTCCGTCTCTCGTTCGACCGTAACGAAAGAAGTAAGGGTTCGGCCCGTCATCGGCGTCCAGGCTTTCGTCGTATTGCGAGTCGTTCCCGAGGCCGTAGTACGGCGTAGCGATCTGTTTCTCCGTGCCCCCGAATGCCGTGAGACGCCACGCCCCGCCGAAGAGGTCGGGCGCGTCGAAGAACACCGTCACGTCGCGGCGACCCTCGGTCGTGAGAAAGACGCGCGGCTGCAGGGTCCACGCGTAGGGTGGCCGGGACCCGTCGCCGTATTGGTAGAACTCGGTGATGACGCCGTACCCGAAGCCTTCGTCCGAGTCGAAGTTGATCGCGGGGACGCCGCCGAATTCGAGCCCCGTACGGGCCGCCTGCTGGGCCCAGAGGCTGGGCGGTGCGAGACCGATGATCGCTGCCGCGCAGAGCGCAGAGAGTTTCGCGTGACGGGTCATGACCCACCGATCCTCGTT
>CALHIO010000023.1 GCA_938030915.1 uncultured Gemmatimonadota bacterium | reverse complement strand
CGGGTCGATCTCGGTGATCGCAACGCGAGCGCCCTGGGCTTTGAGCGCCTGAGCGCAGCCCTTGCCGACGTCACCGTACCCCAGAACGACCGCGCTCTTGCCCGAGAGCATGACGTCGGTCGCACGATTCAGGCCGTCGATCACGGAGTGCCGGCAGCCGTACAGATTGTCGAACTTCGACTTGGTGACCGAGTCGTTGACGTTGATCGCGGGAAAGAGGAGCGAGCCGTCGACCTCCATCTCGTACAGACGGTGGACGCCGGTCGTCGTTTCCTCACTGACGCCGCGGAGATCCTTCGCCAGGCGCTCGAAGCGGCCGGGATCGTCGCCGAGGGTGTCGCGAAGAAGATCCAGGATCACCCCCCACTCTTCCGGCTCCGTAGCCGCGTCGAATGCCGGAACGTTGCCGACCGTGCTGTATTCGACGCCCTTGTGCAGGAGCAGGGTCGCGTCGCCACCGTCATCGACCAGGAGGTCCGGACCGGAGCCGTCCGGCCACTCGAGCATCTGGTCGGTGCACCACCAGTACTCCTCCAGCGTCTCGCCCTTCCAGGCGAAGACCGCGGAGCCCCTCGGCTCGTCGACCGTACCGTCCCGACCGACAACGACTGCAGCGGCCGCATGGTCCTGGGTCGAGAAGATGTTGCAGGACACCCAGCGCACATCGGCGCCGAGGTCCACCAGTGTCTCGATCAGGACGGCGGTCTGCACCGTCATGTGGAGAGAACCGGCAACCTTGAGACCCGCGAGCGGCTGCTGCGGGCCGAACTCTTCACGAGCTGCCATGAGTCCGGGCATTTCCTGTTCGGCGAGGCGAATCTCGTTGCGACCCCACTCCGCCAGGGAGAGATCGGCGACCTTGTACGGGAGACGGGTCTTCGTCTCGATCGGTGTGGTTTCGGGCATCACTGCGGTGTCCGTCATGGTTCCTCTTCGTTGAAATCGGCGCTGTTGCCGAGTGGGTATCTACATAGTCAGGCCGGCGCGCCTCAGACGCGCGCCGAAGCCAGAAAGAGCAGGGGGCCGGTCGCATCCGGGTCGGGCGCGAGCGGTTGGACGCGCACGGAGCCGAATCGGGCATCCGCCAGCCACGCCTCCACGCGCTCGAGTTCGAAGCCGGGCCACACGTGGCCCATGGCGTCGGAGAAGCCGGCGCCGCGGTCGTGCCGGCGCATATCGAGAACGAGAACACGACCCCCCGGGGCAAGCGTCCGACGAACCTCGGCCAGAACTGCGCGTGGATCCACGACGTAATGCAGAACGAGGGCCAGAATGGCGAGGTCCAGCTCGCCGTCGGCGACCGGAAGGGACTCGAGCTCCCCGCACCGCAGCTCCGCGGTGCCGATATCGTGGAGTCGGGCTTCTGCCGTGCTCAGCATTGCCTCCGATCGATCGACGCCAATCGTGCGGCGCGTGAACGGGGCGAGACGGGCGGTCAATGCACCGGTTCCGCAGCCGAGGTCACCAACCACCCACGTCGGGTCGATCAGACCAAGAAGTGGGGCGAGTCCCGTCGCCGACCCGAACAATTCGGCCCGAGTGCGGTCCCATTCGGCCGCGGACTCGGCGAAGAATGCAGTGGCCCGCATCCTCCGCTTCTCGAGCACCGCGCGCGCACGCTCCGCGTCCGACCGATACACTGATGCATCTCCGACCTCGCCGTGTACGATACGCCACAAGGCTCGAGCCGCTTCGTCGAGCTGGGGGCTGAGGTGGTAATGCCGATTCCGCCCCTCGGCCCGGGCTTCGACCCACCCCTCGGCCGCCAGCGTCTTAAGGTGACGACTGATGGACGGCTGAGGCGCCTGAAGCACGGCACAAAGCTCGGACACGGTGAATTCGCTTCCGTCGAGCAGGGCGAGGATCCGCGTCCGAGTCTCATCGCCGAGCACGCTCAGGCGTTCGAGAATCGGTGGGGAGGCAATTGTAGTCATGAATGTGAATATGAACATACGACTATGTGTCGGTTGTTCAAGGGGTGAGCGCATGTAGCTTGTGCCCTCGTCCGAACGTCCGGCAGCACCGCAGGAAGCACTGGTTTGGCCCATTCTCATCCGCCGCATTCCGACGTCGTTTATCCGTCCGCCATCCCGTTCGTGTTGACGCACCTCGTGTGTCTGGCGGCGACCTGGACGGGTGTCCCTTGGCAAGCGCTGGCATTGGGGCTGGTCCTTTACGTCGTGCGTATGTGGGCGATCACCGCGGGGTATCACCGGTACTTCAGCCACCGGTCGTACAAGACGAGCCGCGCCATGCAGTTCCTGATCGCCTTTCTCGGGCAGACTTCGGCTCAGCGCGGGGTGATCTGGTGGGCGGCGGTCCATCGGCACCACCACCTCCACTCGGACACCGAGCACGACGTCCATTCACCCCGACATCACGGATTCTGGTACTCCCACGTCGGCTGGATCTTCAACCCGAACAACGGGGAGCCGGACTACGGAACGGTGAAAGACCTCACCCGATACCCGGAGCTTGTCTGGCTCGATCGCAACACCTACCTGCCCGCTATGCTGCTCGGGCTGGGCGTATGGGCGGTCGGAGGCTGGGCGATGCTGGTGGTCGGATTCTTCTGGAGCACGGTCGTCCTGTTCCACTGCACCTTCTTCATCAACTCGCTCGCGCACGTGTCGGGCTCACAGCGTTACCTGACTGGTGACGATTCGCGCAACAACCTGTGGCTGGCGCTGATTACACTTGGCGAGGGGTGGCACAACAATCACCACCATTACCAAAGTTCGACCCGGCAGGGCTTCCGGTGGTGGGAGATCGACATCTCCTACTACGTCCTGAAAGCCATGTCGTGGCTCCGGCTCGTCTGGGATTTGCGCGAGCCTCCGGAAGCGATCGTGCGAGGAGAGCGGCCGGTCGGTCGGAAGGTCGTGGAGAAGGTCGCGGGTGAGCTGGCGGAGGCCTTCAGCGTGGAGGGCATCTCGGCTTCGGTCCGTGAGGCGTGGAGTGAAGCCCACTCCATCGAGGAACTCGCGGATATGACGCGCCGCGCGCGCTCTCAGGTCGAACAACGTCTGGCCGAACTCTCTCTGCCTCACCTCCCGACCGTTCCGGAGCTGCGCGAGAAAGCTGAGGAGATGTTTCAGGAATCTCCGTCCCTCGACGCGATCGTGAACCGCGCACACGAACTGCTGGCCGCCGGAGTCGCGGAGCATCTTTGCGATCACGCGCTCGGGACTGGCTAGTCCGCACCTCTGGTTGACAGCTCGCTTGCCCCGGCTCTGGCCCCGGGGCATTCTTCCCAGCTTTGAATCCCGGGTTGCGGGGACCTCTCCGTAACCGACTGACACCCACAACGGGCGTACGCATGGAGTCCTTCCTCAACAACTTCCTTCAGCCGATCGTCGATTTCGCGAACGACTGGATCATCAACATCGGTCCCACGATCGGGGGCGAGCAGATCGCCGTCATGGTCATCCTGCTCCTGGGTACCGGTCTCTATCTCACGGTCCGGACCGGTTTCGTGCAGATCACGCACCTCGGACACGGCTTCGGAGTCACCACGGGGAAGTACGATGACCCGGACGACCCAGGTGACGTGTCTCACTTCCAGGCTCTGACGACTGCGCTTTCCGCCACGGTCGGGATCGGAAACATCGCGGGCGTCGCGATGGCGATTCACTGGGGTGGGCCCGGCGCTCTCTTCTGGATGTGGGTGACGGCCTTTCTGGGTATGGCCACCAAATACTCCGAGGTCACTCTCGCGCAGAAGTACCGCACGACCGACGAACTCGGGAATGTCGCGGGTGGCCCCATGTACTACATCGAGCGCGGACTCGGCTCGAAGTGGAAGCCGATGGCGGTCTTCTTCGCGGTCATGCTGGCCTTCACGGCGTTCTTCACCGGCAATGCCGTTCAGGCGAATACCGTCGCCGACCAGATGAACAGCGCGTTCGGAATCCCCATGGTGATCATGGGTGCGATCACGGCGGTCATCGTAGCCGCCGTCATCCTCGGGGGCATTGGCCGCATCGGTAAGGTGACGGCGTTCCTCGCCCCATTCATGGCGGCGATCTACGTCTTCGGCGCCCTGGTGATCCTGATGCTGAACTTCGGCAGCGTGCCGGGTGCGTTCGCGACCATCGTCGCGGAAGCGTTCAATCCTCAGGCCGGTGTCGCAGGAATCGGGGCCGGTGTCTTCGTGGTGACGCTGATGTGGGGCGTGCGTCGCGGCCTTTTCTCGAACGAGGCCGGTCAGGGGTCCGCTCCGATCGCGCACGCTGCTGCGAAGACCGACGAGCCGGTGTCGGAGGGCGTCGTGGCCCTCCTCGAGCCGCTCATCGATACCATCATCATCTGCACGCTGACCGGCCTCGTGATCGTGATCACTGGCACCCACGAGCAGCGGTTCCCGACGGAGATCACGCTGGGCGGCGGTGACATCACGTGGACCGCCGAGGTGGAGCCGAATCGCTACGGCGGCGTGGATGCACCGGAGTCGATCGAGATCGCGAATGGACAGCACGTGAGCACCGGCGTGGGCGTCGCCATGGTGTCGTGGCACGAGGCCAGCGTCGACATGCTGTACACCGATGAAGCGCAGACTCAGGCGTTCTCGGGGACGGTCTTCCCGCTACGCGGTGAGGCCGTGGGTGCCGACGGTACGACGTATACGTCACTCTACGGCGATGCGGTCGAGAATGGTGCGCCGGTGACGGCGGCTGCGTTCCGTCAGGGGCTGTCGCCCCTGGGTGATTGGGGACATTTGATCGTGGTCTTCGGAGTACTCCTCTTCGGGATCTCGACCGCAATCTCCTGGAGCTACTACGGGGACCGGTGTGCGTATTACCTGTTCGGCCAGGGGGCTATACTCCCGTACAAGGCACTCTTCGTCCTGGCGCACTTCATGGGTGCCGCAATTCCGCTGGCCGTGGTGTGGGCACTTGGAGACGTCGCACTCGCCATCGTGATCTGGCCGAACCTGATTGCGCTGATCTTCCTCGCACCGGTTGTAGCCGAGGAGACCCGCAGCTATTTCGAGCGGAAGCCGTATAAGGCGATCGCTCAGAAGCGAGCGGCGATGGGTGACTGATCGTCGGGCCCGGTTGCGGGCCTGACGGTGTTTGACGTGGAGGCGGGCCAGCGTGAGCGCGGCCCGCCTCTTCGTACGTTCGGGACCTTGGTCAGCCGCGTGCGGCTCGCACGAAGTCGCCGGCCCGCGCCGGATCGACACCGGCGCCGGCTCGTCCATCGACCATCACGGCGCTTCCAACGATCGCGCCATCGATCAACGCCAGGATCTCTCGACTGGTCCGGCGGGTCGTACCGGACCCGACGAGGACGGTCGCGTTCGGTACAGCAGTCCGCACCCGCTCGAGATCGGCGACGTCGGTTTCGTGGCCGGTGCCGGACCCTGACACGATGAGCGCGCTTGCGAGACCTCGATGCCACGCGTCCAGCGCGGCGTCTTCAATCCGTGAGCCGGCGGGAGGCGTACCGTGCTTCACGTGCACGTCTGCCAGGATGGCGATCTCGCTGCCGAGGGCGGTGCGGGCGCGCAGAGTGTCCGCCGCCTCACCCTCGATGAGTCCCTGATCGGTCCACATGGAGCCCGTGTGCACGTTGATGCGGACGAATCGAGCGCCGGTCGCCGCCGCGATCCCGAGCGCCGCCCTGGCGTCGTTGCGGAGCACGTTGACCCCGACCGGCAGTGGGGTCGCCTGTCTGACGGCCGTCACGGCCGCGGTGATGCCGGCCACCGTCTCGGGAGGAACGGGACCCCGGAAGAACGGCACGTCGCCGTAGTTTTCGACGACGACCCCGTCGAATCCGGCGTTCGACAATGCGACCGCATCCGTCTCCGCCTGCTCGAGTACCGCATCCATGGAGCCGGCCCAGCCGGGGGATCCGGGCAGGGGAGGTAGGTGCACCATCCCTATGAGGGTTCGCCCAACCGGCCAGATCGCGGACCAGCCCTGGTCGCTCAAGAGTGCTCGTCCTTCTTCGAAGTGGGAACATGATCCTGATTCTCCCGGTCGCGGGTGTCGGGCCGCGTCCCGACCATTCCGCCGGAAACCACGGTTCCATACCCGAATCGATCCGACAATCGGTCGACCACCCGGCTGAGATTGCGGTCCCGCTCAGTCTCCTGATGGCCGCCGGGGTCGTCGAAGAGCGGGAGCTGTGCGCTCTGGCTCGATCCCGTCAGGCCGGAAAGCCCCACGCCGAGTAGCCGCACGGGGACGCGGCGGTCGGCGCGCAACTCTCGAAGTAACGTACGCGCGATGTCGATGATCGCCTGATTCGACTCGACCGGCTCAGGCAGAGTGCGACTGTGCTGACGGGTGGTGAAGTCGTGGTCTCGAAGTTTGACGGTGACGGTACGTGTCCGGAGTTCCTTCTTCCTCAGCGTCGAGCCGATTGAGGTCGAGAGCTCGAGGAGACGCTGATCCAGATCGTCGTCCCGATGAAGATCTTCGGAAAAGGTGCGTTCCGAAGAAATCGACTTTCGTCGCTCGTGAGGGTCGACCGGGCTGCCGTCGATTCCGTGGATCCTACGGTGTAACCACTCCCCCCGTCGAGGACCGAACCAGCGCCTCAGCCACTCGGGCTGTACGGCTCGGGCCTCGGCCACGGTGATGAGGCCCTTCTTCCCCAGGGACTCGACCAGCGCCGGCCCGACGCCGGGTAGCTCTGCGAGGCGAAGGGGATCGAGAAACTTCTGCTCGGTTCCCTCGGCTACGATGTGAACGCCCGCAGGTTTCGCGCGTGTCGCGGCGAGCTTGGCGATGACCCGTCGCGTGCCTCCACCGAGCGAGACCGAGATTCCCGTTCGCGCCAGGACCTCGCTGCGGATCCGCCACGCGGTATCCTCCAGCGTCTCGGGGGCGAAGAGCCGTTCGGTTCCCGTGAGATCGAGGTAGAACTCATCCACGGAGGCCGCCTGGACCACCGGCGAGAGTTCCTCCAGGACGGCGCGCACCTCGCGACTTCGGCGTGTGACGGAGCCCCGCGGAACCCCGACGACGGTGGCATCTGGACAGAGACGAAGGGCCTGAGCTGTCGGCATCGCGGAGCGCACACCGTACGCGCGGGTCTCGTAGGAAGCGGACGTGACGACTCCGCGTCCCGACGCTGAACCTCCCACGATGAGCAGCGGTGACTTGCCGGCACCCTCGGGGTCCTCCAGCCGTGCGACCTGAACGAAGAACGCGTCGCAGTCGACGAGCAGAACGCGTCTGGCTGGAAGCGATTCGGGCACCGGTCGGAGCCCCTCCGTGAGGTTTGCTGACGTGGACCGGGTCGGTAGCTTGAACGAACTGGATGACCCGTCTGAAGGTAGCCTGACAGCTCGTCAGAGGGCACGATCTCTCGGGGTCGATCCACCTACAGCATTTCACGCCAAGGAGTCCGGCAACGATGGCCTATCCCTTTCAGCTCCCCGATCTCGGATACGAGCACGACGCGCTCGAGCCCCACATCGACGCTCAGACCATGTCGATTCACCACGGCAAGCATCACGCCGGGTATACGAGCAAACTGAATGCCGCGCTGGAAGGTCATGCAGACCTGCACAGCCGGTCCGCGATCGATCTCATCGCCGACCTCGATGCGTTGCCGGAGGAGATCAGAGGCGCTGTGCGCAACAATGGTGGCGGGTACGTGAACCATGCGCTCTTCTGGGACGTCATGACGCCGGGGGGAGCCGACGCTCCATCGGGTGATCTCGCTACAGCCATCGACGCGGCCTTCGGCTCGCTCGACGACTTCAAGGCCCGCTTTCAGGCCGCGGCTGGCGGTCAGTTCGGCTCGGGTTGGGGGTGGCTGTGTTCGGATGCATCCGGCGCTCTGTCCGTGGTGGCGACGGCGAACCAGGACAGCCCGCACATGCATGGACTGACACCGGTTCTCGGCGTGGATGTCTGGGAGCACGCCTA
>CALHIO010000022.1 GCA_938030915.1 uncultured Gemmatimonadota bacterium | reverse complement strand
GTCCGGACACCCTCGGTCGTGGGCAGCAGTCGCACCTCGATCTCGGTCGCGATGCCGAAGCACCCCTCCGAGCCGACGAAAAGACCGACCAGGTCGAGGTCGACCGCGGCCTCCTTACCCGCACCCCCGAAGCGCACCACCTCTCCGTCCGCCATCACCACGGTGAGCCCCGTCACGTAACGCGCGGTAACGCCGTACTTGAGGCAGTGTGGTCCACCCGAATTCTCCGCCACGTTCCCACCGAGGGTGCACGCCGACTGTGAGGACGGATCGGGTGCGTAATAGAGGCCGTACGGATCGGTGGCCTCGGTGAGGCGCGCGTTGATGAGGCCAGGCTGGACGG
The DNA here is from genome assembly GCA_938030915.1 of uncultured Gemmatimonadota bacterium. GTDB lineage: Bacteria > Gemmatimonadota > Gemmatimonadetes > Longimicrobiales > Gaopeijiaceae > UBA2589. The sequence continues at coordinate 11,072 of CALHIO010000022.1, read as the reverse complement.
TGGCGAGCCGGTTCTGAGCATCGATGGACAGGATGCGGTTCATCCGCGCGGTCCCGACGATCACCCCGTCCGGGGTCGGTAAGGCACCGCCGGACAGCCCCGTCCCCGCTCCGCGAGGAATCACGTCGATGCCCTCTTCGTGCAGCACCTTCAGAACCTTCGACACCTGCTCCGTCGTCTCCGGAAGCACGACTGCTCGAGGTGCGACGCGGTATGCCGTCAGGCCGTCCGACTCGTAGGCCACGAGACGGTCGGGATGCGTGATCACCTGATCTGCCCCAACGATGGCCTTCAGGCGGTCGGCGACAGTCCGAACGAGGGTCTGAGTCATGGTTCAGGATACCCCGAAGTCACACGGTGCCGCCATCGCGCACGAAGTCGACCAGCGCTCCGAGTGAAAGACGCGCAGCACCGCGGAGACCCTCTGGTAGCTGGCTTCCATACACCGCATCGAGCAGCCCTTCGATGTCAGCCATCGGATGCTCCTCCATCGCACGTCGAGCCTGGTCGATGCGTCGTCTACGATGGGACTCGAATCGATCGATCGCTTCGGTCGGATTTTCGAGTGGCGGCCCGTGCGTCGGATACATCACCGAAGGGCACATCTCACGTACTCGCTTCAGCGACCGCAGGTAATCCGCCACACAACCCGGATACTCGGCCACCCACGTGGTGTCGCCTTCGCCGAGAAACAGGTCGCCGACGAAGAGCGCATCCCGGTCGGCCCAGACAAAGCTCAAGTGCTCCGGCGTGTGGCCAGGTGTGTGCAGAGCCACCAGGTCACCCGCATCCGTGCTCACCACGTCCCCTTCTCTAAGTGCTACGTGAACCCCATCGAGGCCTTCCGGGCCGTGCACGAGAGCACCGGTCAGCCGCGAGAGCTGTGGCGCTGCGGCCGCGTGGTCACCGTGGCCATGCGTCAGCACGATTGCAACGCGCTCGGCAGCCTCCACCGTGGACGCCAAAGCCCGGACGTGGTCTTCCACGTCCGGGCCTGGATCAATGATCGCGACTGAGCGGCGTCCCACGAGAAACGACCGGGTCCCGTCGAGCGTGAAGGGCCCGGCATTCCCCGCGTTCAGGAAGTCCGGGTGATGCGTCAGGAGGCCTCCCGACGCTCCGCGGCCAGCTGCTCCGCCAGCTTGTCGGCGATTCCGATGAGGGCGACTTCGTCCTCCTCGGTGAAGGCGCCCTTCTCCTCGGAGTCGATATCGATCTGTCCAAAGATGTCCTCTCCGGCACGGATCAGGACCACGAGTTCGGACTGCACGTCCGGTGAGCAGGCGAGGTAATTCTCCTCAGCACTCACGTCCGGGATGTTGAGGTTGGTGCGCTCCTGGATTGCCCGACCACAAACCCCGGTGCCGACTGGGATCTTCGCGTGCTCGGTCGGCTCGCCCACATAGTTGTGCAGCCACAGCTCATTGTCGTCCCCGAGCAGGTAGACACCGACCCAGTCGAAGCGGTCGTCCCCCTTCTCGATCGAGCGTACGGCAGCACGAAGCAGCGCATCCGAGAGATGACCCTCGTCGCGCATCTTCTGGAGGTCTTTGATGGTCTCAGTGGAGTCCAGCATCAAGTGATGTCCAATCGAAGTGTCCGACCCGGTTCGGCGCGGTCCCGAACGAGCCCTTGGTGCCCGCGTTCGTGCGGTTCACCACCCCCCCGGTCGGCGGCCCTCCGTGCGAGGATTTTCCGCGGTCCCGACCGGAGCGGGCACGAAGGGTAGAGATACCGCAGAAGGGCGTCAACGTGCCCCTCACATCGGGACCGGACGCGTCTCTCTGCCTGCGTCCTACCGGGGTGTGAAGTCCGTGTCCGACCGCAGCCTGCGGATGAAGGCGGCGATCAGCTGGGCCGTGTGGAAGAGGTCTTCGACATTTACGATCTCGTTCGGGGAGTGCATGTAGCGGTTCGGCACGGAAATGAGTCCGGTCGGCACCCCGGCACGAGTCAGGTGAATGCCATCGGCATCGGTCCGCGTGGCCTTCGGGGACGCCTGAATCGTATACGGAATACCTTCTTCATCCGCGACTTCGGCCAGCATCTCGAACACCGCGTTGTGCGCAGCGGAGCCACGACTCAGCACCGGCCCACCGCCGAGCGAATGCTCGCCCAGCTCTTTCTTCTCGACGTCGGGAACGTCCGTGCTGAATGTAACGTCCACCACGAGCGCGACATCCGGATCGAGTGCGTACGCGCTGGGACGTGCCCCGCCGCCCTGATATCCGATCTCCTCCTGAACCGTCGCTACCGCCGTAGCACTGGCCTCCAACTGTCCCGGTTCTTGAGCGAGCAGTCGAACGGCTTCGAGCACGACGAAGGCACCAATACGATCGTCGATGGCACGACTCGCGATCAGATCGCCAGCCAGCCGCACCATCCCCTGCGCGATCACCATCGGATCACCCACGCGAAGGCCGAGCCCTGCTACCACGTCACGGTCCTTCGCTCCGACATCCACCCAGAGCTGACGGGTCCTCGACGACTTCTCCCGCTCTTCCGGCTGCATGAGGTGGATGGCCTTCTTGCCGATGACCCCCGGAACGTCGCCATCACGGCCGAGGACCATGACCCGCTGACCGACCAGAACCTGCGGGTCCCACCCGCCGATCTCATCGACGTAGAGGAAGCCGTCCTCGTCGATGTGCGTTACCTGGAGGCCGATCTCATCGATGTGACCCGCCAGCATCACCCGTGGCGCACCACCTGGATTCACGGTCGCGAAGGAGTTGCCACTGACGTCCACACGGACATCCGAGGCGAACGATTCGGCCTCGTCGCGCCAGACGCGCGCAGCCCGGACTTCGAAGCCGGAGGGGCCGGGAGCATCGAGAAGGCGCTCGAGAAACGCGATGTCTCTGTTCATGCACAAAAGCTAGTGAATGCTCCATGCCGCGCGCATGCGCCGACCATCCCGACGCAGCCCGAACAACGACTCCTTCATTGCCCCTGATCCTCCGGCTCGATCACGATCCCCTTGGAGGGATCCATTCGGGGCGTGCCGGCTGCTTCCTGTGACTCCACACCCCCACCCGTGAAGCCACTGGAGCCGAATCCGCCGGCCGAGAACCCACCGCCGCCAAATCCGCCCATGGTCACGACACGTACCTGCCCGGTCTCGATCTGACGCTCCAGGCTGGCCCGGACGCGCCGCTGAAGCCAGCGGCGCGTGAGCGGCAACAGGAGGGAGAAGCCGACCACATCCGTGATGACGCCGGGGGTCAGAAGAAACGCTCCGCCAATGAGGACGGAGATTCCGTCGAGAAGCGCCTGACCCGGGAGACGTCCGGACGCGACCTCCCTCTGGAACTGAAAGAAGACCCGCATCCCCTCCGCCCTGGCGAGCCAGGCACCCGACACTCCGGTGAGCATGACGAGCCCGAGGGTGGGAAGAAGGCCGATGTACTGACCGAGCTCGATCAGGAGCATGAGCTCCACGATCGGAACGACCACGAAAAGAAGCGCCAGACGCCCGAGGATATTCATGCTCCTCCCTACCCCGTCGAGGCCTTCATAGATTCCGGGACCGCCGAACGAAGGTCGGTGTACCGCCCTTCGTTATCCCGGCGCCCCTTTCCATCGCGCCAACCGACTCTGTCACGCCGCTCATGGAGCAGACCTACTTCCGAAAGGGTTTCGGGCTCAAGAAAGAGCTCCGACCCCTGATCGACGCCGAGTATCAGTCGGCCCTCGTCGAGCGCATCCGTTCGCGGGGATACACCGACGCATTTGGTGACGTGACCGTCCGTCTGGCTCAGGAGTTCGGCTTCTGCTATGGCGTCGATCGAGCGGTCGACTACGCCTACGAGACCGTTCACAAGTTTCCGGAGCGGCGCATTCACCTGGTCGGGGAGATCATCCACAATCCGCACGTGAATCAGCGGATGACGGACATGGGGATTTCGTTCATCTACCCCGACGCCGACGGAACCTTTGACTTCTCGGAGATGACGACGGAGGACGTGGTCATCCTACCGGCCTTCGGTGTCACCCTGCACGACTTCGAGGAGTTGAAGAAGATCGGCTGCATTCTCGTCGACACCACGTGTGGCTCGGTCCTTCACGTATGGAAACGCGTGGAGAACTACGCGAAGGATGGCTTCACCGCCGTCATCCACGGGAAGTACACGCACGAGGAGTCGCGCGCGACCGCCTCCCAGGTCAACAAGCACGAGAGTGGCAGGTACATCATCGTGCGGAACATGGAGGAGGGGCAGCTGCTCTTCGACTACATCGCGAAGAGACCCGGTCACCTGAGTCGCGAGGCGTTCATGGAGCACTTCGCGAACAAGGCGTCTGAAGGGTTCGACCCGGACGTGGACCTTGCCTGCGTCGGCGTCGCCAACCAGACGACGATGCTGGCGAACGAATCACTGGCCATCGGCTGGAAGGTTCACGAAGCCATGGTCGAGCGCTTCGGCGAGGAGCACGCATCGAGCCACTTCCGCTCGTTCGGGACGATCTGCTCGGCGACACAGGAGCGACAGGACGCCGTCGCGGAGATGATGCAGGATCCGCCCGACATCATGCTGGTCATCGGTGGATACAACTCGTCGAACACGAACCACCTCGCGCACCTGTGCCAGCAGCACACGACCACCTTCCATGTTGAAGACGCGACGTGCATCGACGTCGAGGCCGGAACGATTCGTCACAAGGTCGAACTCGATCCGACCGCACCGGAGATTCAGGACGTGGACTGGCTTCCCGACGGAGCCTTCACCCTCGGCATCACGGCTGGAGCCTCGACGCCGAACAACAAGATCGGTGAAGCGCTGCTGCGAGTCCTGCGGATTCGCGGCATCGACGTCGAACGGGAAGAGGCGCAGCCCGTCTGACGGCAGGTGGATACGACACGAGGCCGCGAGCGTTCAGCTCACGGCCTCGTTCGACGTCCTGAAATGGAGTCGGGCTAGAGATCCTTCGTCTGGATCCCCATGCCGAGCGTCTTGAGCAGACCCGAGAGCTCGTTCTGCTCGTCGGCCGAAAGATGGCGCGACAGGTGTTCGATATACGACGTGTGGCTCGGGAACACTTCCGCGACGAGATCTCGCCCCTCGGACGTCAGCCGTGCCAGAATCACCCGACGATCATCCGGACGGCGGTAGCGGTAGACCAGACCCTGGTCCTCCAGGCGATCCATCACGTACGTCACGTTCCCGCCCGTGACCAGCAGTTTTTCTGCCAGCTCTCCGAGCGAGAGTGGTCCGAGATGGTAGAGCGCCTCGAGCGTCCCGAACTGGGGCGTCGTCAGACCATAGTCCTGAACCTTGGCCGCGATCGCCTTGGCATACGTCGCATAACAACGAGCCAGCGTGACCCAGAGACGAAGGGCGACATCCTGGTCGTCCGTCCACGCACGCTCGGCGGGTTTATCCAGATCGTGCTGCGTCGATTCCAACTGGCTCATGGTGTATGTCCTAAATGTGAATGGGCCTTCCCAAAGCAGCCAGCGCACCTTCCGAGACCCCTTCCGAAAGCGTCGGATGCGGGTGCATGGCCTTTTCCATCTCCTCGACGGTTGCTTCGAGGTGACGCCCGACTACGAACTCTGCGATGAGCTCGGTCGCGTGCGGTCCCACGATATGGGCGCCCAAGATTTCGGAATATTGCTTGTCACGGATGATCTTCACAAATCCTTCCGAGTGGCCAGAGGCGACTGCGCGCCCGATTCCCACCCACGGGAACTTGCCGACCTCGATGTCATACCCCGCTTCCTTGGCCTGAGCTTCGGTCAGTCCGACGGATGCGACCTCCGGGTGGCAATAGGTACAGTTCGGCACGTTTTCGTAGTCCACCGTGCCGTGTCCCTCGCCTGCGATGTGCTCGACACAGACGATGCCCTCATGCGATGCCTTATGCGCCAGAAGCTGGTTTCCAGCGACATCTCCGATGGCGTAGACGCCCGGGACATTCGTCCTCAACTGCTCGTCGACGACAATGAACCCTCGCTCATCGACGTTCACGCCGGCCTTGTCGAGACCGAGGTTCTCGGAGTTCGGCACGCGGCCCACGGCAGACAGGACGTAGTCCACGTCCATGGTCTGCAGTTCACCCTTCTTGTCCTTGAAGGTCACCGTGACCCCGTCGGCCTTGATGTCGGCGCTCTGGAAGAAGGCGCCCGTGTGGATGTCCATGCCGCGCTTCTTATAGGTGCGCTCCATGAACTTCGAGACCTCGGCATCCTCGAGCGGCAGGATGTGATCCATTGCCTCCACGATCGTGACCTTGGTCCCGAAAGAGTCGTACACGTCGGCGAACTCCACGCCGATTGCACCCGCACCCACGATGAAGAGCGAACCAGGAGCCGCCGTCTGCATGAGCGCACCCGTCGACGACCAGATCCTGTCCTCGTCGATCTTGAGCACCGGCAGGTCACGCGGTCGGGATCCCGTGGCGATGACGATGTTTTTCGTGGCGTACGTCGTCTTGGCCCCATCCTTCTCAACCTCCACCGTGCCGGCGGCGGCGAGGCGGCCGAAGCCGTCGATGTGGGTGACCTTGTTCTTCTTGAACAGGTGACCGATCCCGTTCGTCATCTGCTTCACGACGCGCCGGCTGCGCTCCTGAGCGGGCGCCAGATCGAAGCTGACCTCCTTGGCCATGATCCCGTGCTGCTCGGCGCTCTTCATCTCATTGACGAGCAGCGCGCTCGTGAGCATGGCCTTGGTCGGGATACACCCGATGTTGAGGCAAACGCCGCCGAGATCCTGATCCTCCACGCATGCGACGTTCATGCCGAGTTGCGCCGCACGAATCGCGGCAACGTAGCCCCCTGGGCCACTTCCGATGACGATCAGATCGAAGGACTTGGTGTCAGCCACGCAGGCGTCTCCGTATGCTCAGAATCCCTAGAGATTCCTTGGTTTCTGCAGAATTTCGAGTCCCCGAAGGTAGACGAGCGCAGAGGGTCGGTAAAGACGGACGCGTGCCGATTTCGAGCGACTCCCGGGTGTCGCTGGACGGCCATCAGTGAGACCTTGAGCGGATGCGTGGATTGAGGGTGGCATTCGTGGTCCAGGGCGAGGGCCGAGGGCACATGACGCAGGCACTGGCGCTTGCGGCGATGCTGCGTGACGCCGGCCACGATGTCATTCGCGTCATGCTCGGTCGCAGCGCTCACCGACCGGTGCCCGAATACTTCTCGCAGGGGATCGGCGCCCCGGTCATTCCCTTCGAAGCACCCGTCCAGGTACCGGACGAGGATCGGCGCGGCGTGTCCGTGGCCCGCACGCTCGGAGATGCCGTGCGTCGCAGCCCCCGCTTCTTCCAGTCGGCAGTGAAGATCGCCGAGAACGTCGAGGACGTGGACGTTCTCGTGAATCTTCTGGACCTCATGGCCGGCGTCTCGCGGAGCCTGTTTCACTCGGAGACGCCCGCGATCGCGATCGCACACAATTACCTGTTCCTGCACCCGGAACTGGCGGACGCTCCGGGGCCCTCACGTCACAGGTCGGCCATCCTCGCCTACGCCCGCGCTACAGCCACGCGAACGAGCCGAAAGATCGCCCTCTCCTTTACACCGCTGGCGTCGGATCCCGAGCATGGACTGGAGATCGCACCGCCCCTGCTCCGGCCGGGGCTCGATCGACTGGAGATTCGCGACGAAGGGTATCTGCTCGCCTATGCGCTCAATTCCGGCTACGGCGCTTCGCTGATCGAGTGGCAGCGGCGCTCCCGGGCGGAGGTTCACTGTTTCGTAGAGGGAGGAGCATCGGCATTGCCTGACGCAGCGCCGGGCTTTCACGCGCACGATCTCGATGCCACGAAATTCCTCGAGTACCTCGCCGGTTGCCGGGCGTATGTGGGCTCTGCGGGTTTCGAGTCGTTGTGTGAAGCCCACTACCTCGGGAAGCCGATCCTCGCCGTACCGACGAAGGGGCAGTTCGAGCAGACGCTGAACGCGTGGGACGCACAACGGTGCGGGATCGCTCGTCCAGGCTCACACGAGGATCTGGGCGACTTCTGGAGCGAGCCCGCGCACCCCGATCCCGACCAGGTTCATCGCTTTCGCACCTGGGTGGGCCGCGCTCCGGACATACTGGTCGACGCGGTCGAGCGAACGGCGCGGGGCTCCTCCTCGTCAGAGGGATCTTGAGGTGACGCTGGCGATTCGACGCGTCGACGGGCGCCGGGGAACCGCTCGGTTCATCGATGCGGCGTGGCAGGTCCACGAGGCCCACGTGCGCAGCGGCAGCCCAACCCGATGGGTCCCCCCCCTGCGCAGAGTCGTTGCCAACACGCTGAGCCGGGAGAACCCGTTTTACGAAGAGGCCGACCGCGAGCTCTTCGTGGCGGAGAGAGACGGCCACCTCGTCGGGCGAATCGCTGCGATCGAGAATCGCCGGCACAACCGTCACCACGGGGACCGTGTGGGGTTCTTCGGGTTCTTCGAGACCGTCGACGATCCAGATGTCTCTACCGCATTGCTCCGAAAGGCCGAGGGGTGGCTGCGGGAGCGTTCACTCGCCACGGCCCGTGGTCCGATCAGCCCGTCGATGAACCATGAGTCGGGCCTGCTGGTCGAGGGATTCGAAACGGCCCCCGCGATCATGACGCCGTGGAATCCTCCCCACTACAGCCGCCTCATGGAGGCTGCAGGATATTCGGGGGTGCAGGACCTTCTCGGGTACGACATCGAGGCAGGATCGACCCTCGCCGTTCCCGACCGCGTGCGTGCGCTCGCCGAGCGCGCGGCTCGCAAGACGAGCGTGACGTTTCGGACGCTCGATGTCGACGTGCTCGAGCAGGAGGCGAGAAACGTCCTGGAACTGTATTGCCAGGCATGGGCCGGCAACTGGGGCTTCACGCCTCCCAGCTGGGACGAATTCTGGCACACCGCGAGGGATCTCAAGTCCGTCCTTGTCGATGACTTCTCCTTCGTCGCCGAGGTGAACGGCGAAGTCATCGGCTTCATGATGGTGGCCCGGGATATCAACCGCGTGCTGCGGCACGTGCCTTCGGGTCGGCTTTGGCCGAAAACCCTGGTACGCCTCGCACGAGACCTTCCCAGGGTCCAGCGCGGGCGGATCGTTCTGATGGGTCTGCGAGCGGAATACCGCCGTCGCGGTCTCTTTCCCCTCTTCGCGTACGAAGCCGCACGCCGGGCGAAAGAGATCGGCGCCGAGGGTGCGGAAGCGTCGTGGATCCTGTCCGACAACACAGCGTTGACCGCCCCCATGTCCGCCATGGGGATGCACCCGTACAAGCGCTGGCGGATCTACGAGACGGCGCTCTAGGAACGAGCGAACCCCGGACCTTCACACCCGACATCATTTCGGTCATGGAGAAGCGCTGTCAGCTCCGGGTGATCACTCACCCGACCCTGCAGCGTGTTCGTGACCTCGACCCGATCGAGCCGGGATCCGCCTCGAGTCAGTCCTGCGTCACCGGCCTGCCACGCGAGTGCATCTGAAACCACTCGCGAAGGAAGAGCTGGGTGCGAAGAAAGTTTGACGGTGTGCTGGACGTCCCGTGCCACTCGTTGTTGAACCGGATCATGGCCGTCTCCACACCCATCACCTTGAGCGCGGCGTAGTACTCTTCCGTCTGGGGCATCGGGGTACGCAGATCGTTCACGCCCGTCATCAGCATCGTGGGTGTCGTGACATTGCCTACGTACATGAGCGGCGAGCGACGCAGATGCTCACTCGGATCGTCCCACGGGTAATTGTCGAAGTTGCGATACCACCCGATCCCGTCGGTCGTCCCGACGAATGAGAGCCAGTTCGTGACCGGGCAGTTCGCCGACGCCGCCGCGAAGCGATCCGTATGGCCGACGACCCAGGAGGTCAGCACGCCGCCACCGGAGCAGCCATAGACGAACATGTTCTCCTCATCGATGTAGCCGCGATCGACGACGAGATCGACGCCGGCCATCAGGTCATCGAAGTCCTTGCCGGGATAGGCGCGCTTAATCGAGTTCCCGAACGCGCTGCCGTAGCCGGAGCTGCCGCGCGGATTCGTGTAGAGAACCACGTACCCGTTCGCGGCGTGCTCCTGCCATCCGAAGTTGAAGCCCACGTTGTACATCCCGTGAGGCCCGCCATGGATGGAGAGCATGAGCGGGTACTTCTTGCTGGGGTCGAAGTCCGGCGGATGGATGATCCACCCCTGAATGTCGAAGTCCTCGACCGACTCGTACCAGATCTCCTCGACCGCACCCAGCGCGACGCCACCCAGCACGTCGTCATTCACACGCGTGAGCTGCATGCGATTGTTCGCGTCGTCGAGGTCGAACGCCACGATGTCCGTCGGCACGTGCGGGCTCGTGAACGTCCCGACGGCACGACCATCGGCCGTGAACGAGCTGAGCGCGAGCATGTGCTCCCCCTCGGAGATCGCCTCGACCCCACCGTTCACCGACGCGAAGTGCAGATTCCGGGTACCCTCGGAGCTGACCGTCAGGTACAGGCCCCGTCCGTCCTTCGCCCACTCCATCCCGTTGATCGAGCGGTCGAACCCACCCGAAATCAGCCGCGGGTTCGATCCGTCACGTCCCATCACGTAGATGCCAGCGTTGCGATACGTGTCGTCGTGCCAGTCACTGCCTCGGTACGCGATCAGGTCTCCGGTGGGGGACGGAAGCGGTGCGTAGTCCTGACCGTTCCGGGTCGTCAGCTGACGAATCGATCCGGACATCACGTTGACCGCATAGACCTCGGACTGTCTCCAGGCCAGCTCCGCATCGGCCGTACGCAGCGACGAGAAGAGAAGCTCCTCTCCGTCCGGGGTCCATTCGCCGGTCGAGTGATTCCAGTCCCCGTCCGTCAGCTGGCGAGCCGTTCCGCCCTCGGCCGGCACGACGAAGATGTGCCGCCACGCACCGTCCACGAATCCAACCCGGTCCTGGCGATAGTCGGCCCGGGTCACCACCCGTGGAGACTCGACCCACGTCGCGCCGTCGGGACGGCCGGGCGGGTTGACCATGAAGGCCGGCTCGGCATCCACGTCCATCGAGAACGACAGGTGCTTGCCGTCCGGAGACCAGCGGATCCCGCCGGGGCTCGACTCGAGCCGCGTGATCTGGCTCGTCGCACCCTCGTCATCCATCCAGCGCACGAAGATCT
>CALHIO010000021.1 GCA_938030915.1 uncultured Gemmatimonadota bacterium | reverse complement strand
GTCAGACCGAACAGGCCTGCGTGCGTATCGGGAAGATTGATGCCCTTGTTCGCTCGAAGCAGCGCCCCACCCGGTGGCGCATGCGTAATCTCGACCACGACCTCGTCCGGTCGTGCCTGACGGGCGATGCCCCGAAACTTGCCGTCGTCCAGCACCACCTCGTGTCCGACCTCGATTCGTTCGAGCACGGACGGGGGCCGGCAGGCGACGTGGGCAGGCCGAATCACGCCCCCATCGGCATCGATACGCGCACCCTCACCCGCACGGGGGTCCGCGTGGATCACCAGACGATCGCCGCACTCCAGCCTGATGCCCGGCCGTTTGCCGGTGAGCCGCCCGAACGCTCCGCGAGCGGCGATGCGTCCTCGTGCGTGCTGTACCTCGACCGGGGTGCCTGTCTCGATATAGGCCTCCTCCCAACAGCTCGCACGCGCGGAATCCGCCCTCACTGCATCGATCACCATGGAGCGTGGCAGCCCCCGGGTATCCTCGAAAGCTACAACGCGGCCGGGCCGCAGCGCGGCGAACGCCTCCTCGGAGATCGGGAGCCGCATCTTCACCAGGGATGGATCGTCTCCGTGATCCGGGAACAGCACGACGCGCGCCGCCTCGGTGGGCCGACCCCGCGGATCGAGCTCGGGTGAGATCCGGACGACCTGTGGCGCCGGTATGAGCGTACCCGTCCGGATCTTTGGCCCATTCAGGTCCATGAAAATCCGACACGCATAACCCGTCGCAGCCCGCGCCCGCCGGATGTTCTCGACCATCCGCTCCCAGTCCGCCGGGGCCCCCTGAGAGCAGTTGATGCGGGCGCAGTTCATCCCTGCCTTCAGCATGTCCCGGACGAGCGCATAATCAGTGGCCGCCTCAAGCGGCATGGTGACCATGATGCGCACGCTGCTGCCCCGGCGCTTTCGCCCGAACAGCGCATTCGTGTTGCGTCGGAGGCGGGCGTGTCCCTCTGCCCGCGGCAGAAAGCCGCCGGGGCAGCCGAGATCCTCGCCGTCCAGAAGTTGGACGGCCCGCCTCGCCGCACACACGCTGGACATGACATGGGCTTCGCACCGCCCCAGGCTCGAAAGCCCCATGGCGGCGAGATCCTCCTGAAGGTCACGGAGGTCTCGCTCACGCAGGGCGAGATAGTGCAGCAGGTTCCGACCGGCTTCGAGTTGTCGGGGGTGCAGCTGCTCCAGCTGCCTGCCGTAGACGTCCTCAAGCTCGACACCCCGTCGGACGATCTCGTCCAGCTCGGAGGTGACCCTCGCGAGCCGCTGACTATCATTTCTGACCATCAGCCCTGCCTCTACCGATCTCGACCGGGTCGAGCGTCGACGTGATTTCCGGGGGCAGGATTATGCGACTTCCTAAATATAGCCAGGTCGATCCAAGGGTCCCAACGCACCCGCCACCCGACTCCGGTTTGCATCCGTGTCGGCCACCCGGCACAATCCGCACGCCGAGCGTCATCGCCGAGCGAGGTGACCGCGTCGTAGCCCTTCCCCGGACCTGAACACGACTAACGAACGATGATCTCCATCGGCCGAACCGCGAACTACACCCGTCGGCTGGCCGGCGCAGCGCTCGCATGGGCGGGCCTCGTCGTCGCGCTCGCCATGGCCTCCCTGCCTGCGGTCGGTGCGGCGCAGCTCGCCCCCGGGAACGCCGAGGGGGTCAGCTGGGGCCACATCCACATGAATGTGTCCGATGTCGAGGAGCACGTCCGGATCTGGGTCGAACACTTCGGTGGAACCCGGATCGACTTCCCCGTCGCGACCGTGGCCCTGCCGAACACGCTGCTGATGTTCAATGATCAAGCGCCGACGGGGGGAACGCGGGGATCGAGCATCGACCACTTCGGCTTCTCTGTGCCCGACGTCGCCGCCTTTCTGGAGCGCTGGCGGGCCGACGGGCTCGAAGTCGAGTCGGAATTCCAGGGCTTCGGCGACCTGCCTCAGGCGTACCTCGGACTCCCCGACGGCATCCGGGTGGAACTCGAAGAGGTACCCTCGCTCTCCGAGCCCGCGGTCCCGTATCACGTCCATCTGTATACCGATGCGGATCCGGAGGCGCTGCGCGACTGGTTTGTCGAGCGGTTTTCGATGGAGCCGCGGGAGCGAGGCTTCAACCCGCACACCGCAGATGTACCCGGCATGAACGTCAGCTTCTCCCCGTCCCAGGAGCCACTCGCCCCGAGTCGAGGTCGTGCCGTCGACCACATCGGCTTCGAGATCGAACATCTCGAGGCCTTCGTCTCATCCCTTCAGGCCGCCGGCATCGCGTTCGACGCGGAATACCGGTTCATCGAGGGCCTCGGGATCGGCCTCGCCTTCTTCACGGACGCGTCGGGCACGTACTGGGAGCTCACCGAACGGCTCGGTTCGCTTGCAGAGGGTCAGGCGGGTCAGAACTGAACCAGGCGCGTCACCTTGAGCGTCAGCCCACGATCGATGACGGAAGCCTGACCAGCGGTCGGCGCAGTCCGGCGCCGCTCCGAGAACACGAGGAAGATGTCGCTCAGCGGTGCGTGGATCAGGTTGAAGCGCACATTGGTCAACAGCTCGCTGGCCACACGATTGTACTGCACGAAGGCCGACAGGAAGGTGCGCGTGTCGTACCCGAACTGAACCCGACCCCGGAAGAGGTCCGCGTCGATCGGCGCGCCGGCCAGTTCGATGCGGTTGCGTTGGGCACTGCCCTCGACCAGAAGGTGCTCGTTCGGACGAATCGAGACGGTGCCCGAAATCGACGAGCGGTCCCCGTCGAAGAACTGGCCGGTGCTGTACGAGACGTTCCCCGAGAGGACACGTCCACCATTGGCGTTGTAGCTGACCGACATCAGGTCGAACTGATAGTCTCCCGCCGCGAGGGGCACGCCCAGGATCGTGCTCGTCTCCGAGAGACGCTCGTCGCGCCGTGAGTAGTCGATACTGAACCGCCCTCCGTCGTTCGCGATCACGATCAGGCCCGGCTTGATCTCCCTGCTCTCGAACGCGCCCCCGGTGGAATAGTACTCCGTCACATCGACATAGGGATTCACCTCGGTCAACCACGAAACGGGCCGCTGCAGGTGGACCCCGCCCGACGTGAACCACTGGTTGGCCGCGCTTCGGGTCACGAACCCCACCCCGGGCCGGAAGGCGTCTCCGACGTGCTTGGCGAGCACGGAGAAGTCGAACACCGGATCACGCCATCCGATCTGCACCGATCCAATGGAGCGGTCACCATCCGGATCGGGATCGTCCGTCAGCGCGGCATACGCGTTCACCTGCAGGCGATCGAAGCGGAGGTTGGCGTCCACCCCACCGGCCCTCGAATACCGTTCATCGGCAGCCGCTCCGGTCGCCTGGCGATTAACGAAGATGAAGCCGACATCCGAACGCGTGAAGAGACTGCGACGCACGCGGGCCACAGCGAAGTTTTCCGCTGCCTCGCTTCCGTCGCGCAGCGTCTGCATCTCCATCAGACCGACTTCGTAACGCCCGATGCGTCCCGAAAGACGGGCACCACCACCGATTGGAAGCGGTTCACGGTCATCGGACAGGCCGATCCTGCGAGAGTGGAAGAGCTTGAAGTTCTGGGGCCCGGCTCCGGACCGAAACGCGCGGGACGCGTCATCGGCGAAGGTGAAGATCCCGTCGTTCTCGAGGAAGAAGTCCCTCTTCTCGGGAAAGAAGAGGGAGAACCGGGTCAAATTGATCTGCTCTTCGTCGACCTCCACCTGAGAGAAGTCGGTAAGCGCCGTGAGATCGAGCACGAGTCGAGGGGTCACCGCCCATTTCGCATCGAGGCCCGCATCGAAGTCACGGACCGGACCGTCGGACTGCAGCTCACCGTCACGGTTCGCGCCCGAGAAGAACGGCTTGATCTGGAGGTTGCGGCCGGGTTCGAACGCCGGAAGACCCTCGAGCGTTCCCGCTTCGGACATCCGGAAGACCCGGAACTGGCGAGGGATCGCGGCCCACGTCGCGTATTCATTCCTGCGGCGTACCTGCCGGCTGAAGTTCAGCCCCCACATCTGCTCGCCCTCCCCTGCGGGAAAGCGCAGCGTCGTCAGGGGAATCTTCATCTCGATGATCCAGCCCGCGTCGAAGGTGCTCGTCTGAACCTCGTAAATGCCCTCCCACGCAGAGTTGATCGCGGCCCCGTCGTTGAATGACTGGGCGTCCCACGTCGCACCCGCTGGATTCGCACCGAACACGTACGCACTCTGTTTGTCCCGACTGGCATCGATCGCAACACCGAACATGTCGGAGGCCTGAGGACTGAAGTCCGGCTCGAGACCGGCGGAAACCAGCCGATGGGGCTCCGGATCGTACAGCACCGCCCCCATGTAGAGCGCTTCTTCGTCATAGATCATCCGGATGACCGTTCGGTCCGGCGCCGGATATCCAGCCTCCGGCTGCGTCATCCAGAAGGTGCCGTCCGTACTGTCGGCGAGACTCCATGACGGCTCATCGAGAAGACCGTCCAGGGTGATGGCTTCACGGGCCTGAAAGGCACGCAGGCGGGGGCGCTCGAGACTCTGTGGCGGGGTGGGGCCGCTGGGGCTTGTCGTCTGCTGTCCAGCTACCTCGGCAAAGCCCAGCAGACCCATCGTCACGGCGAGCACCGAGACGGGGAGGGCGCGGTTCGGCAGGAGCATTCGAGGGGTTCGCACCTCTGGCGCGGTGTGGACGATGAACACCACAAGGACACGCCCCTCGCGGTCGGTGCTGACGGCGGAGACTGGGATGTCGTGGCGGCGTCCTACGGTCGGGACCCGGCCGTCGACCATGCTCCCTGGCTCCAGCGCCAGACCGAGACGCCCGCGAGAACGGCAAGCCCTGCCGCCGACGTGACGTACGCCGTATTCGCGATGACCGGAATCTCGGCATACCGACTCGCCAGCCCCACGAAGGCCCAAGCGAACACCACAGGGAACAGCCAGTTGCCGCGGTGCACGACCATGAACGCCGATAACGCGGTCGCGACCAACATCATGATCGCTGACCAGACCGGCCCACTGATCCCGAACCCGTTCCAACCCACGTACGTGACCAGCTGAGACGTGTTGGAGATCAAAGCCACCGAAATCCACGCCAGGTACAGACCGAAGGGCCCGACCAGACAGACCCGCTCAATCCAGGAATGAGGTCTCGTCCCGAACCCGATGCGTTCGTGAATCCAGATCAAGTTCATGAGCAGGGCGATCATGACGAGCCACGCCGGGACGAACATGGAGAAGGAAAACAGGACCACCCAGACGATGTTCAACGCTCCATTGGCGGCCCAACCCCAGCCCAGTGCAGCCAGCGATGCGCTGGCGCGCGCCACGGGAAGAGCCTGATACAGCACGAACAGAATCACGCCGAGATAGATCAGACTCCAGATCCCGAAGACGTAATTGGCCGGCAGGAAGTAGGACGCATGTCGGTTCGCGACCACACCGATCGACTCTCCGCTCAGCGCGCCCGACCCGGCTGCCGCATTCGCCCACAGCACGAGAACAAGGACGACCACATTGACCACCTGCAGATGAACCGGGTGCGTCCGTGATTCATTCATGAAGTTCGCCTTGTACGTTTGGTCACCGGGTACCTCGGTCCGCGACCCAACGTCCTTCGAGGGGATCTGAGGATCACGGGCCATGCTGGCCTCAAGAGGCGTTGCGCGAGTGGGTCCCATCCGCATTCTGGCGCCCGGGCCACGCATTGACAAACCCGCTGCGTACCGAGCGCTTCGGCTCGTCGTGTAGGTACACGGGCGCTGTTACACGCGTACTACGCACGATGACCCATCGAGCGTCCACGGAGCCGGGGGTACCCGTTCCTCGAGAGATCCACCACGAGAACGAAAAGGAGCTTGAGAATGTCGGACTTGAGGCTCGCGCACCGGTTGAAGAGGACGCTACTGATCGCTGCGACCCTGTCCTTCCTCCCGACCACGGGTATCCAGGAGGTGTACGGGCAGGAGCCTCCACCCACCCGAAATGCCTCACCCGTTGCCACCCTCGCTGGAGCGCTCCTCGGTGGTACCACCGGTGCTGTGGGAGGCGCTCTGATCGGAGCCGGTAAAGACTGCTACGAGTTCTGTGATGGTCTGTTCTGGGGCTTCCTCGTGGGCGAGGCTGTCGGCGCTGGACTGGGAGCCCATGCGTTCAATCGGGGACGAGGCAGCCTCGCGGCCACCATGCTGGCTTCCACAGGGACGGCGGCCGCGGGACTGATCGCGGCGGCGGCTGCGGACAGCGGAGAGGGCGGGATCCTTCTCGTCGCTGCAGCAGCCCAACTCCTGACGGTGACCGTGGCTCAGGTGAAGACCTCACCGTACGTCTCCGTGTCGCCGATGCTCCGGCCCTCGCCGGATGGAGTCAAAGCGGGCCTCACGCTGCGGTGGTGAGTGGATCCGGAAACGCAAACGCCGTGCGCCGGACAACGTGGGCACCGTGTGCTCCAGCGAACGTGTTGGATTCAGGGCAAGGCTGGCCCGCTTGACGCCTCTCTCGATTCAGACGTAATCATTTCAGGGATCAGGTACCTTCCTGCCTTATGCCAATCATAGACAAAATCCAGATTGAGGTACTCGGTCCCTTCCGAGTCGTGCAGTCCGATGGCCGTGAAGTCCGCATCCCGTCGGGGAAACTGACGCACCTGCTGAAACTTCTCGCGTACGAAGAGAGTGGAGTTCCACGGGAGCAGGTGCTCGACATGCTCTGGCCCGATGCGAACCCTGAGTCTGCGAAGCGGTCGTTTCGCCAGGCGCTCTCGTCCATCCGCGGCCTGCTCGAAGCGGATCCCTTCTTGGATACGGCGTCGCTCGCACTCGACAAGTCGGTCTGCTGGTGTGATTCATGGGCGTTGGTTGAGCACTTCACCAACTTCGATCACGGAGCGTGCCTCGGCCTGGTACGAGGGCCGTTGCGGCACACGGAGCCGACCTCGGCACCTGTGGCGCTCGCGCACGCGTGGGAACGCTGGCACGAATCCAGCATGAGACGGCTCTACTCAGCCGCCCTCGCTGAAGCAAGAGACGCCCTGACGGAGGGTAACCCCCAGCGAGCAGAACGTGCCCTCGCTCAGGGGGTGCTCGCAGGCATATCGGAGGTCGCCCTGCGCAGGGACGTCCGAGGCGTCGAGTCCATGAGTCTCGGCTGGTCCGACCGGCGAGTGGGACTTGATGCGCTGGAGTCCGTCGTCTTTCGGGCTCGACGAGGGCTGAGCGCCATGTGCTCACTCGTCATCGAGTCTGAGCCTGGCTGGGCGCTCCGGTCGATCGAGACGGCTCTCCAAGCTCTACCGGAGCGGACGTCTCCGGTTCTGATCACCTTAACTGAGGAGCGGCAACTCGGGCATCTGCTCGCCGAACTGCTTCGGCTCCGCGGAGGCGCAGGCGTCGGAACGGCCACAGAAGAAGTCAGCCGAGAACTGCTCAGGACCAAGCCATACCCCCTGAATGACGAGAGCGCGCAGCTCTCCGTCACAAACGCCCTCGCGGATGCGCTCGACGTGACCACAGACGAGCAAGCCGTGATGCTCGTTGGTGCTGCACGCGAACTCCACCAATCGACCGCCGGACTCCTCTCACGAGCGATCTCGCGATTCGGCGGGCAGGGTTTGACCGTTCTACTTGTGGGAGAGGATGAGTCGGACTTTTGGCGTCCGCCGGTCGCGACGCTGCAGACGGCGTTCGAAGCATCATCACACATCCTACAGATTGATCCCGAGCCACTCGCCGGGGATCACCACGTGTCAGAGGTGGCGTCCTCTCCCCCCACGGAATGGAAAACGCACGCAGGGTGGGCTGTCACGAGTCTGACACTCGCGGCACTTGCGGCACTCACAACCGTCATGACCATCGGCTCCGAACAACCCGCCACGGCCTCTCCCAGCCTGAGCCAGGATATCGTCTTCTGCTCTGTTCGAAGTGGGATACCTCAGTACTATCGATGGGGTCAGAGTCTGGGTGTGGAACGGATCTCGGCCGACACGGCGTTCCACGTCCTGCGCGGTGACGAGCGCCTGTGCGCAGGACGGCTCATCTTGTCGGCCCGAGCGGATTCCTTTCACCTGCCGGTTCTTTCTGACGGGCGTACCGAGTGGCGAACGTACCCCAACACTCGGACGCGCGGGAATCTTGCGGGAACTCCGATCGTTCTCGATGAGACCACGGCGATTACGATCCCCACCGAGCGAAGCCCACTCATCGTCCTCACCCGAGGCGACGAGGAGTGGTCACTGTTTGACACTCACGAGGGCGAGACGCTGTCGGTTCGAGTTCCGAGCGGGGGTACACTCATGGCGTTATTCGGAGCGTCCGCGCTCATACGGTCCCCCAGTCATGCCGGAGTACTCGCATACTCGGTCATCAATCGCACGACCGGCGAGGTCACAGCGGCGAGCCCCGGGTTGATCCCCGAAGAGAACATGGTTTGGGGCTCGGATGAACAGGTCGTACTTGCACGCGGTGCCACAGGAGCAGACGAGGACGGATCGCTCGAGCTGGTGCTCGTCAACACCGAGGATGGGACTGAAGAATTCCTGACGCGCAACGACTGGAATGATTATGAAGTCCGCGTGTCGCCTGACCGAACGCACATCTGCTGGCAGTCAGAGGAATACGGTCACTACCAGTCCGACATCCGCGTCATGCGTATCGACGATCGGCAGATCCTGCCCCAGGAGGAGGAACGCGGTCGGCAGGCAGCATGCGACTTTTCATCGGACGGATCATTCATTGTGTACGGCTCCTATGCCTCGGGCGATCGGGAGTTGGTTGGACGCTCGATTGGAGGTGGGCCTCCGATGCGAATCACCAACTTTCTTGGTTACGAAGCCTTCGTCGGCTCAGTGCCCATCCGCTGACTCAACACCGGTTCGCCAGAGACTCGATTGCTCCTTGCGTCAGAGCGTGGGTCCGGACACCACGGTACCGCGGGCGAGGGACACCTGCGTTTGTTCTATCCCCGGACAGCCTCATCGCTACCGGAATCCCGCGACACCCTCGTCACGATCCACGCACCGAGGATGAACGCGGCGATCGAGGCGAGCGAGACAACGTAAATCAGAGCGATGGCTCTGAAGATTCTCATCGGTTCTCTCCGGATTGGAATAGCTGCACGCATCATCCGGAGCGTCCTGCGATGGAGCCCCGGGACTGGGCCGACGCAGGCAACGGTACGAACCGACCGTCAAGAAATCGTCAAGAAATGGGCCATCCGGTACCATCAGGATCAAGAACCCGCACTGGAGGAGCCGAAATGAGCCCCGTCGCGAGGTCTCGGAGCGTTAAGCCCCGCAACCGTCCCCATCTCAGAACATGGCCATCACCATGACTGAGCGGAGTTGCTCGTTCGAGCCTCGAAGCCGCTCACTGAGCATTCGACACGCCGACCACAGCACCTTGTGCGCGAGATCCTTGTCGGATTCGAGAAGTTCCTGAAATGCGTCCCGCGTGATGCTCAACAGGAGTGAACGTGAGTCGACGATCGCATCCGTCGACCGCCCCATCCGGTCGAAGATCGCCATCTCGCCGAAGCATGCCCCGGTGTGGAGGACCACGAGCGCTTCCTCCCCGGAGCCGGGAATCATACGTGAGATCCGGACCGCACCCTCGGCGATCAGGAAGAGGCGGTCACCGGCATCACCCTCCCGGAACACGTACTCCCCGCGCTTGAGCTCGACGATGTCACAGACTCTGATGACTTTCTCCAGCTCGCTCGAATCCAGACCCCCGAAAATGGGCGAATTCCCGAACAATTCTTCGAACATCGCGCGCGCCAGGCTCGGGTGAACACGGGGCTCGGATGGAGATGAGGCCCTATCTATGATACGTCATGACGAGAATTTTTGCCTCAATCATGAAATGAGGCCGCGATCTCGCCGGGCGGACGGCAGGTGGAGAAGTTCGAACGCTACGAACTCGGGACGGCTTCCACTCGTTTTCGAGACCGCTGAGAAGGGTTAATCTCCTGGCGCAAGAGACGGCGTGAGATCGTCACACGACTCCTGCCGTAGGAAGTTCAGGGACTCAATCCGATCATGCGCGCCTTCGGACCCTCCTCCTGACAGAGCGAGGCTCGTCGGCCGCCTGCCCCCAAACAGAGCGCATCACCATGAAGAAGACGTCCACCGCCGAGGCAGCAGTTCAGCTCTACATCGAAGGGGTCGCCACGGGCGACACCGCCGCCCTCGAGGCCGCCTTCCACCCCGACGCACGCGTGTTCGGCGCGCTCGGCGACCAGCGCGTGGACGTCCCCGCTTCCGACATGATCGCGATGATCGCCCAGCAGCCTGCGGATGTCGACGGTTCGTTCGAGGCGACGATCCAATCTCTCGAGGTTCATGCCGACGTGGCGGTAGCCACCATTGCCGAGGAGAACTTCTGGGGCACGGTCTCGTTCACAGACGTGTTCTCCCTCGCGTGCTTCGACGGCGACTGGAAGATCGTCAACAAGGTGTTCACGCATACCGGAGGCACACCTCCAGGCGCGTGATCGCCGGCGACCAGACCGCTCCAGTTGGTTGCGCTGATCCAGCGATGTAGTTCGGCGCAGTACATCCGGCGCGCCGAGGGCCGGGCGAAGGGGGGGGATCACGGTTGCAGGAAGAAGGGCCACGCACGGGCTGATCCGCCCCATACGTGGCACAGATCCTCCGAGCCTCGGCGCACAATGTGTCAGTGGGCGCTGCAGGACTCGAACCTGCGACCCCCTGCTTGTAAGGCAGGTGCTCTAACCAACTGAGCTAAGCGCCCGTTTAAATCAAGGACTTTTCCTGGTCACGCTCCCTCTTTTGACCCGTTTTTCCCACAGGCCTCACACAATCCAGAGAGAGGGTTTTTTGGGAAAGAAGACCAAGGAAATTGGGTCCAAGGTTCTTGATAAGGCATTCCCAGACCCAGTGGGAAGGATAAGGAAACGGACAGGGTTAGTCACCAAGGACCAACTCAAACGTCTGAAGTCCACTCTCCAAGAACTGTCTTTTCAACCTTCTCGAGACGAAGAACCCGTCTCCCCCAGGTTTGGAGAGACGGGTTCCTCTGTGTGTCTAACCTTCAGGAGTCGTGACTGTCCGTTGGAACAGGGTGGGTAGGTCACGGTTTCGCCCCGTTCTTTCCACTCTCCACATTTTTCACCCTTGGAGTATGAACCCCTCTCAAATAGTGAACCGTCATCTCTGAACCATTCATGGGGACCGTCCTGTATTCCGTTAGACCAGTTACTACGAGCCATCAACTGACCGTTCTCGTGGTAATAGACCCACAGTCCGTCGTTGTTCACTCTGGTCCCAATGACCATGACACCCTCTTCGGAGTAAGATCCACTTCGTCTCAGATGACCGTTTTCGTAGTACTCCTTGAACTTTCCGATCCGGTCTCCGTTGGAGAAAGAACCCTTCTTTCTTAACTGACCGTTTTCGTAGTAGCTCTCAAACGGTCCGTCTCTTTCTCCGTTGGAGAGGCTACCCCTCGCTCTCAACTGACCGTTTTCGTAGTACTCCTCCCACGGTCCTTCCTGTTCTCCGTTGGAGTAGGAAACCATCCCCGACAACTGACCGTTTTCGTAGTTCCATACCTTCATCGTGACGACCTCCTCAGGGAGTTAACTACGAAACGATAAGATTTACCCGTCAACAAAACGTCAAAATGAGCCGTTTCACCCGTCAAGAAAACGTCAACAATGAGCCGTTCCGGTCGTCCTGAAGGGGTCAAATCCAGAAAAAAGACCCGTCTCCCCCACGTTTGGAGAGACGGGTTTCTCTGTTTGTGTGACCTTCAGGAGTGGTCCCTGATGCTGCGGTACAACGAAGGACGGCATCCATCGCGTTCGCGGGCCCTGGGCCACGCTTCATCGGCCTTCGCAGCCGGCCCAGCCGTGCCAGATGGATCTGCGGCGGCTGAGGCCGACCACACTCGAGCTCAGCCTGAGGGCGCGATGGCTTGCTCGAACGGCTCGAAGCCCCACAGCGGTGACAGGTTCGGGTCTGCCTGCACCCGGAGATACGAGTGGCCCTCTTCGAACGCCCGCCTGAGGGCCTGCACCGACTCGCTTTCCTGCCCCAGGTGGGCCAGCGTGGCAGCGCTCCAATAGCTGGCGGAACCGAAGGTGTAGGGCCGCTCGAGTGTCTCCAACCACTCGAGCACGCCCTCTGCCGCACGTCGGTCTCCCGAGAGAGCCAGAGCGACACCGTGCATGCCACGCAATCTGACGTCGTCCTGATTCCCCTGTACCAGCGGCGCCAGCACGGCGAGAGCCTCAGGGCCCCGGCCGAGCAGGATGTGGACCTGAGCGATCGCCGCACGTTCTTCCGGACGGTCACGGGCCAGATACCAGCCCAGCGCCCGGTCTCCGACAGATCGGGCCTCCTGGAGCCGTCCAGTTCGGGCCAGTTCCGATGCAGCCCCGAGCAGGACCGTACCCGGGGGAGGACCACCTTGCCAGTCACCACTGACGGCCATGGCATCGAGGAGCGGTTCGATTTCATCCAAGCGGTCCAGACGGATCAATGCCCGGAGTTCGAGCTCGTCGAAGGCCGGAACTTCGGGAAATATCTCTCGTCCCCGGCGTGCAACGTCCAATGCCTCTTGATAGTGACCCGCCGAGTGGTTCGCGCGCGACAGCCGCGAGGTGGCGAAGTACCAATCTTCGAGGATGTCGCCCTCCAGCCGCGCCAGCGCCTGACGTGCCTCGATCGGTTTGCCCGCATGCAAAGCCGTGTTCCCGAGGAGGTACGTCCACGTGTTCGTGCCGTAGGTCTCGGCGAGGCCGCGAACATTACGAAGCTGCGCTTCCACATCTCCAGAAAAGAGCGACCTGGCCCACTCCAGGTATTGCATGCCCGTCGGGCTCAGTAGGTCGCGACGAGCCTGCACCATCCGCACCAGGGAGTCTGCCAGGGCGTATCGGCCGAGGTTGATGTTCGCTGACGCGGCTATGGCCAACGGCTCTACGAAGGTCGTATCGAGTTCAAACGCCTGATGAAGAAACGGGAGTGCCCGGGCGAACTCGCCAGCATTGAACGCACGCCGACCCTGTAGAAAGACTCGAAAGGCACCCAAAGTCGGTACCATGACAGAGAGGCCTCTGGGTCCCTCTCGGCCGAGCACCTCCTGTGACAACGCGCTGAGGGTTCGCTGCTGAAGATCGATCACAACAGCCTGGGGGTCCGAGGCAGGACCCAAAGCCTCGATGCCTGTGATGAATTCGCCACCGGGCACCCCGAACACCTCGGCTCTGAACTCGAGTACTGTTCCGTTGAGACTGTACACGCCCGAGACGGCGACGCCTGCACCCAGGTTCTCCGCCAGTCTTACGACACCTTCGTTCTCCGCATCCAGAACGGCCTGACCGACCGCCGGCTCGGACACCATACGGAGTCCCTCCAGCCGCCCGGCTCCGTCCGTCAAGATGTACGCCGCCAAGGGACCGAGGGGGTCCAGCTGTACGTCACCCGTCAGGTTCTGAAACGGAAACACCGCTACGTAATCCCGCGGCAGATCGGCGGAACTTTGGGCTCCAGTCGGGCCTGATCCGCCGGGGCCGGACATGTCCAGCGCGAAAGCGACCACGGCGACGACCAGACCTGCCATCACCGCGACTGTGGCCAGGGCGCGCCCACGGGGCAGAAGAGGCCGAACGGGACGGATGTCATGGTCGGACGTGGTCACACCCTCGAGCTGATCCAGGATCTCATCGACCCTCTGCCACCGATCCGCCGGATCCTTCGCCAGGCAGCGCATCACGAGAGTGCCGAGCTCAGAGGGTACCGAGGGGCGAGACTCGCTCAGAGGCACCACGTCTTCCACAACGTGAGCGGTGAGCGTCTGCCGTGGTGTGCGTCCGTGGAATGGTGGCCAGCCGACCAACATGTGGTATGCCAGACAGCCCACCGCGTAGATGTCTGCCCGGTGGTCGACGTTGGTACTCCCGGCCGCCTGCTCGGGGGACATGTACGCCGGCGAGCCGAAGGTGTCACGGCCTCGCCCGTCCGTGCTCCGTTCTGATGCCTGACTGACTGCGCGCGCGACCCCAAAGTCCGCCACCATCGCCCGTCGTCCCGAAATCAGAACATTTCCGGGCTTGACGTCCTGATGCACCACACCGAACCGGTGGGCTGCCGCCAACCCGCCGAGCACGTCTCGGAGGAGGCGCACCGCATCGGAAATGGGGAGTTTTCCCTCACGCGCCAGACGCTCACGAAGCGATTCCCCTTCGACGTACGGCATGACGTAGAAAAGCAAACCGTCAGCCTCGCCAGAATCGAAGAGAGGCAGGATGTGCGGATGCTGCAGGTTGGCCGTGACCCGGATTTCCTGCAGGAATCGATCCTTGCCCTGTGCGGTGACGAGTTCGGGCTTCACAACCTTCAGCGCGACCTTGCGATCGTGCTTTCGGTCATAGGCGAGATAGACTCGGGCCATGCCGCCTTCGCCGACCTGACGGTCGACAACGTAGCGACTGTCGAGGGATGCGTTCAGTCGCTCGATGATGTCCATTTCCCAACATGCGGGCAGGACGAAAGCACAACCAGTAGGTTGTCAGGAGCAGATGGTACACCGAGGAGCGATTCTTGCCCCGGTGTCGCTCCTAACGTCCGCCCGGCTCCCTCGCCCAGTTCGCTCCACCGGGGATCCCGGCCGCCGCGTCGGGTTGCTGGCTCTGCCAGCCGAACGAGCGCAGTTCGACCCGCTCGGGCCACACCGTCGTCAATGTCGCGGCCTCCCACAGTCGGCCGTTCTTCATGACGTGGTCGACCTCCCGAGTGTTCCGGATATTGTCGAGCGGGTTGGCATCGAGGATGACCAGATCGGCAAGCTTTCCGGGTTGGATGCTTCCCAGATCGGCCCCGAATCCGATCGCCTCGGCTCCCAGGAGCGTCGCGGCACGAAGTGCATCGTGATTGCCCATTCCAGCCGACGCCATCGACCAGAGCTCCCAGTGCCAGCCGAGGCCATGGAACTGCCCGTGCCCTCCCACTCCGATACGACCCCCGGCTTCGATGAGGTCTGTGAGGAACGCCGCGTGCTTGTAGAAGACGTGCTCCTCCCAGCGGAACCAGCCTGCCGCGCGCACGCGACGAGACGCCTTCGATTCGAGCTCATTGTGCGGCGTCCACGCCGCCAGGAGTTCGTCTTCGAAGATGTTCTCGCGCGTGTAGAAGTAGTTCTCGGCCCACGGGCCACCGTACGCGACGAGCAGCGTAGGTGTATACGTGGTCTGGGTCGTCCGATACAGCTGAACGACATCGTCGAAGATCGGGGCGATGGGCAGGGAGTGTTCGAGCCCGGGATACCCATCGATCGTGTGGGTCATGTTGAGCTTGAAGTCGATGCCGCCCTCGACCGTCGGCATGAGCTCGAGCTCACGCGCAGCCTGAACGAGCCACTGACGCTGCTGACGATCCCCCGACATATACATCTTGAAGGTCGTCAGGCCGTAGTAGTCCTTGTATCGCTCCAGGACCTCCCGGGCCTCCTCCAGGCTCTGGACATTCTCGCCACTGAAGACGCCGGGGCCCGTGTGGTAGATGCGAGGCCCGACCATGTCGCCCGCCTCGACCATGTCGTGGTACGTCAGGATGTCTGTGCTCGCGGTCTGCACGTCCTGTGTCGTCGTCACACCGAAGGCCAGGTACGCGAGGTACTGCCACACCTGGTTCGAGTGCACGTTGGGCATCAGCCATTGCGTGTGGTAATGCGTGTCGACGTACCCTGGAACGATCGTCTTGCCGCTCACGTCGATCTCGTCCGCGCCGGAGGGGATGGAGACGCTCCCCCGGGGCCCGACCGCGACGATCCGGTCGTCGGTAACCACGATGTCGGCGTTTTCGATCACCTCGTCTCCGTTCATGGTGATCGCACGCGCACCGCGGAGCACGACCGTGCCGTCGGGAACCTCCCGTTCGTATTCGACCTCGATGCGGTGCTCGTCCGGCTTGTAGCCCTCGTCTTCGTCCTCCTCCTCGGCGTCCTCGTCCTCCGCGTCGTCTCCCTCGGCCTCCGCCTGTTCGTCCTCCGCCTCGTCCTCGCGGGCGGCGGCCTCCGCCTCCTCGGCGGCCTCGATCGAATCGCGGACGGCCTCCATTCGATCCATGTCGTAGACGAAATGAGCATTCCCGAGCGACCAACGGACACGACGTCCGTTGGGCTCCCAGGCGGGAAACTCACCACCCACGTCGGTGGTCAGTCGGGTCGCCGGGAACGACGGGCTGCCGACGGACACCGTCGGTGTGTCCCCACCGACGCGAGGCACGGTCACCACCCACAGATCCATGCCGGTCTGCGCGAGCGCGAGATCTCCCTGCGGAGCCATCAGCACGCGGGACGCCGTCCCCCCCTCGCCACCGCCGAGCGGGGCCTCGCCCCTCACCACGACATGGGCACGCTCGTCGGTTCCATCCCATCGGAACGATACCAGACCGCGCTGGCGGTGCGTCGCGAAGATCCGATCCGCCGAGGACGGGACGAAGTGGAGCGTCGCACGACCGTCTTGCGGAGCGACGACCGTGTAGGCTCCGCCTTCCGATGGGACCCAGATGATCTCCGTGCCCAGCCCGCCACCGAAGCTGCCCAGCGTCTCCTGGACGTCGCGAGCCGCTCCCCGTATCGAGACGACGCGGCGGCCGTCCGGGGACCATGCGGTTTCACTGTAGTACCCGGAAACCCGGGTGAGCTGCTCCAGATCGTCGCCGTCCGGGTCTACCGCATGCAGATGACCGCCCGACTCGTCATCCCAGCTCACGAACGCGAGGCGCGCTCCGTCCGGCGACCACGACGGATTGTGAAGACCGGTGATCGGCAGATCCACGATCTTCTCCGGCTCCCCGCCGGGGAAATCCATGACCCATAGATCACCCAGCGCCGTGAACGCCAGCCGTGATCCATCCGGAGAGGGAACGGCGCCACGGATCTGACGCGCCATGAAGGTCGGAGAAGACTCCACCTCGTATTCGAATGCGAGTCGCGGACCGAGGTCGAGATCGACCGATGCCTCGAAGTCGACGCGGGTCTGCCCACTACCGTCGACAGCCACGCGCCAGATCTCGCCACCATACGACAGGACGACCTCACGCGAGTCTGGCGTGAAGGCATATCCGGGGAGGACATCCATGGGGGCCACCGATTCCTGCTCGTCCCGCTGGATCGGGTAGGCCAGCCAGCGCTCGTCTCCGGTCACGAGATCTCGGATGCGGAGCCCCGTGTCACCATCGGTGCGCGACCCATAGGTGAGCCAGCGTCCGTCGGGCGAGAGCGCCGGCCGGAAGCCGGAACCCACCCGGTTCGTCATCCGCTGGGCGATCCCGAGCTCCCGGTCGTACCGCATGACCTGATACGTCGGAAGCTGGTTGTTGTATTGATGCCGGCCCTGTCGCTGAGCGAACCAGAGGTACCGCCCGTCGGAACCGAAGGCGGGCCCGGTCATGAAGGTGCCCTCCGCCTCATGCATCCGCACACCAGACCCACCTTCGGCATGGACGAGCCACAGCCCGCTGCTCTGCCTCCCGGACTTCGGGATGACCAGGTAGTCCCCATCCGGTGTCCACTCGGGTGACAGCACGTCGGAGCCACGCCCGCGAGTCATCTGCGTCGTATCGCCGGATGCAACCTCGAGCGTCCACACCTGTTCACGACCGCTCCGATCGGAAACGAATGCGATGTGCTTTCCATCCGGAGAGAAGCGGGGCTGGACGTCGTACGCCATCCCCGATGTGATCCGGGTCGCGGTGCCACCGGCGAAGGGCATCGTGTACAGGTCGCCGAGGAGGTCGAAGACGATGGTGGAGCCGTCGGGGCTCACATCGAGGGACATCCACGTGCCCTGCGTCGCGTCATAGCTGAACGTGCGCCCTGGCTCGAGCGGAAGATTCTCGGTCGCCTTCTCGTCGGACGAGGCCCCTTCCTGCGCCACGCCCGCGGCGGGAAGAAGCAGAAGTGCTGCAGGCAGCAGGCAGACGGACGTGACAAGAGCGGAGCGAAGTGAACGTGCCATGATGCGCTTCATGAAGAATGAGATGACGCGCACCCCTCAACCGCAACGAGCGGTCGCGTCGACGGAGGAACGCGCCCCCGCACGGGTGCGATAGAAGAAGACGAAGTCCCAGTAGAAGCCCTCTTCCGCCGGCCGCTGCAATACCCGCGACTCGATGGAGCTACCTACCTCGACGAATTGGGCGTTGAACTGACTCGTCACGAACGCCGAACTGACCGATTCGGTGCGCAGCGTCTGGCCGCTGGCCAGACTCCTGAACGTGAAGTCGGCCTCGCCGAAGCGGCCGATTTCACCATT
>CALHIO010000020.1 GCA_938030915.1 uncultured Gemmatimonadota bacterium | reverse complement strand
GATTCGATCTGGTCGAGATCCCCAATGTCTGTTCGTTGCCCCCGGATGCGTTGATGACGGTGGAGTGGTCCTCCGCGGCTGAGGCGTGGGCGTACCTGAGCGAGACGTCGATCCGCGGTCTACCCAATGCACTTCGGCCCGAGGGAATCATCGTCCTGGATGACCCGCTGTACCTGCTCGGACTGTCGGTGTCGGATGCGGACACGACGGTCGTCTTTCCGTCCGAGTTCGGGATCTTCAACCGCTTCGACCTCGATGCCGATCTGGCCGTGCGGCTCCAGCGTGGACTGCCGGCTGGCTCGACCGCGGAGATCTCGATCACGGCGCTCGATCGCAATGGCGTGAACTGGTCGCGAGGTGGGAATTTCAACCCGTCCGGTCAGGTGAGAGTCCCGAGTCTTTCGGGAGACGGGACCGGGGTGTTCGCCTCCACGGTCAGCCGGGGGTTCGATGTTCTCGTGACCGACCAGCCGAGTGGGCTCCCCGCATGTCCACTCGACTGACGCACGCGCGCGCCGGCGATTCCGACCCCGCTCAGCCTGCGTCCGTCACCACGTAAATCTGCCGAGCCAATTCCTGCGTCACCGCGCGCTTGGGCCCCGACCCAGCATCCAACGACACGAGGATCGATCCGTCGGGTGTAGGTTCCGGTCCCACGGTGACCCAGGTGCCCGGCACGAGCCCTTCTTCCGCCATCGACCGGAGATCGGCGGAGTGTTCGTCGCGAACGGCGCGGATGCGAAGGCGGGCACCCGGCTGGGCGTCGGCGAGCGTCGCGAGGTCGGTTTCTTCGATGACCCCGGCGGTCGTGGGGATCGGAGCGCCGTGGGGATCGTGGCTGGGTGAACCGAGCGCCCGGGACATCTGCTCGATGAGCTGGTCCGACGCAGCGTGCTCGAGGCGCTCGGCTTCTGCGTGGACATCGTCCCACGAATATCCGAGGCGCTCACACAGGTAGGTCTCGAGGATACGATGCCGGCGCATGACGCGAAGGGCTTCGATCGTCCCAGGTTCCGAAAGCCGGACACCCTTGTAGGGGGCATGCTCCACAAGTCCATCTTCCGCCAGGCGTTTCACCATGCCCGTCACGGACGCCGGCTGGATGTCGAGAGCCTCGGCGATCGCGGAGGTCGACGCCGTGTCGCCGTGCTCGGACAAGGCGTAGATCGCCTTCAGGTAATCCTCGACGGAGCGGGAAAGAGAGCGCGTACCCATACCGCAAAGCTACGCCCCGCGGGAAGGGTGGTCGACCCACGGTTCCACCCTTCGGTGGGCTGTCTTAACATTCCCTTCCCGAATACAATGTCGAAGGCCGGGCAAGCCTGGTTGCCACGCGCAGACTCGTCACGTCACGCGCCATTCTGGACCCCGTCAGGGCTCATGAGCGAAAAGGACGACGTACAACCGTTTCACGCGAAAGGCACCGCTCCTGGTCAGGAAGCCGCTGACGTCGTGGCGGAGGTCCTGGCTCACGCAGCGGAGCGCGAGGAGGCGGGCAGGCGGCCATCTGGCCCCAAGGGCCCACCCAAGTGGACGATGCCTGTGACCGTCAACCTCGGGCTGCTCGCGATATACTTCCTCGTTGCCCAGCCTCAATGGATCGTGGTGAGCCCGCTGGATGATCCGCGTAGCGAGGTGGAGGTGGTTGAGGCGTCGCGTCGTGCGATCTACTTCGACGCGATCCAGCGAATCGAAATGTTCCGTGGGGAGTTCGGACGGTTGCCTGCTTCTCTGATCGAGGCGGGTAGCCCGCTCGCCGATCAGGGTGTGGCGTATGAGGTGATCGACAACGCGTACCTGCTGACCTTTTCCATCGACGGTCAAAACTTCACCTTCGACTCAGCCACGCAGACCGGTGCGGACTTCGTAGGCGCGTTCGTGAATCTGCCGGGGTGATCGCGATGAATCGAAGAAATCAGCGTCGCGGCGGCTTCTCGCTCATCGAGCTTCTGATGGCGGTGTCGCTCGTGGGGATCCTGGCGGGACTCGCGCTCCCCAATCTGCGCAACATGACGTGGCGGGCGCGGGCGACGACCGTCGCGGGCGACATCGAGGTGGTACGGGTGTCGACCTACCAGTTCAACGCCGACCGGTCCGCGTGGCCGACGGAGGTCGGACAGGGTGAGATTCCCTCGGACCTCGACACATTCCTGCCGGAAGGCTTCTCGTTTCAGCGCGACGGCTACGAGCTCGATTTCGAGCGACTGTCTCCGATCGTCGTGCCCGGTGATCCGAACACGACGCAGTTGATCGCCGTCGCGGTCGTGGTCGAGAGCGAGGAACTGTCGAACGCCGTGGTGGAGCTGCTGGGCGGCTCGATTCTGTACTCGGTGGGACGCAAGCACACCTTCATCATCGATCGCAGCTAGGAGTTCGCACCGCTCGGTGCCGCCTCCAGCATCTGCACCCCGCTGGCGCCCGTCGGCTCGGCGTCGTCCCGACGCTTCGCAATTCGAGGGCACCCCCGTGACTTTCTCGCCAAGTGGGTGTACTACGTCCTCATGCGCTACGAAAAATCCACCAAAGGCATTCGGGTCGAGGTCTCGCCCCGATTCTCCCTCGCCGACTCCGATCCGGCGGAGGGGACCTTCGTGTTCTCCTACACGATCAGCATGGCCAACGAAGGTGAGGACACGGCGCAGCTCCTCTTTCGTCACTGGCGCATTCACGATGCGGGCGGAGACGACTCGATGGTGGATGGTGAGGGCGTCGTGGGTGAGCAGCCCGTGCTCGCTCCTGGTGAGTCGCACGAGTATCGGAGCTATTGTGTGCTGCGCTCTCCAGTCGGGTTCATGGAAGGGCACTACACCTTCGTACGTGACAACGGAGAGGAGTTCAGGGTCGAAGTTCCGCGCTTCCATCTGAACGGCCCCCTGGTCATGCCCACCCTGACCATCGACCCGTATGAGGACGACGAAGAGCCGGACGTGCTTCACTGAACGCTCTCTCGCCGTTACACTTCGCGGCTTTTCGGATTCTACGAAGCCTCCCGAGCCCCGAACCGTGAACGATTCCGTTGCCGTCGACGCGAAGCGCATCCTGCTGCGCTACGGAGCGCCGATCACCGTGCTCGACGATGTCTCAGAAGCCCACCGAATCGAGTTTGCACGCGAGGTCGCCAAGACAGCTCTGCCCGAACGTCAGCAGCGGCTGCGTGCGCTTCTGATCGAGCATGGCTACATCGTCGTCGAAGAGGACTGATCCCAGCGTCGTGCGCGGCGCACTCAGTCGATCGTGAAGCCCAGCGTCCGAACGCCGTCGAGAGGTAGCTGAACCGGTACGATTGTCCGGCCGCCATCGCTGCGCATGTCGAGCTCCGCGACACGACCGTCCACGGTGACCGCGGCCACAGCACTGTGGACCGACGGCTCGAAGACGAGCAGAGGAGGCACCCCGATGCGCTCGGGCTCCAGCGAGTAGAGCACGGCGTTTCCGGCGCGTTCATACGTCATCCGGATCGTGCCGTCTCCGATCCGAATGCCTGCCGCGACGAAGGATGTCAGGTGGGTCGGCATGCGCGGTGCGAGCCGAAGGCGACCGACCGGCGCGTCGGGTGAGAGACCGAGCATGCCGTGGGCGAAGGCGAGGATCACCTCGGCCGTAGCTGCGGGCCTGGCCTCGTTCGGCTCGCCATCGCCTTGAAAGTCGTACAGGTCATCCCAGGTGGCCGGACCTGCGGGGCCGTGTGCCAGACCCTCGTCCAGCAGGGCCCGCCAATCGGCCCAGGCGCGATCGGGGTCCGATCGGAAGGCCGAAGCGGCGCGCCGGGCGCGTGACGCTCGGACGTCCTCTACCACGTACGGCGTGCCCGGATCACCCGCCAGGAGGCCCTCGAGCCAGACAGCCCGCGTCGCGTTCCCCACGCCTGGCCCGGCCGGGGCTCCTGCCATGGGCAGAGCGACGCCACCGGTGAGTGGTGGGGATGTCCGGGGCGACCGATCCCGTGACCCGAGTGCGCGCAGAGAGGCCAGTGTGTCGGGCGACGCTCCGTACTGGAGCGCATCGGCCAGGCTCGTCGCCGCGAGAATGCGGAGACCAGACTCGAGCGATTCGGCACCTGCGAGAAGCCGCTCGGCGAGATCGGCCGCCGGTCCCACGTCGCCCGTGGTGGAGCCGATCCTCGCGGCGAGCAGGCCGGCGTCTGCAAGAGTCGACTCCGAAGTGCGGAGGCGAGCGACGGCTCGTGCTGCGCCCTCTTCGTGTCCCATGGACGTGGCTGCAAGCCCGAGACTCAGAGCCGCTGAAGGGCGCTCGAGGACCAGGGTCCGTGCACGCATCAGAGCCCAGGCCAGCCCGTCGTCGACGGCCTCCACTCCGGTGCGCGTCTGGAGTACGTCGTCCTCCCCGTGGGCGGCACGCACGGCGTGCGACCCCAGGTGTTGCGCGGCTCGCACTGCGCCCTCGACCTCCGCGCTCGTTCCGCTGGCCAGGACCACGGTGCTCGGTGTGCTTTCGGTCAGGCGGGCGGTCACGAGGATTCCACCCCCGGAGTCCGTGACGGCGAGGTCGCCCGGGTCGGGGAGGAACGTGAGCCGAAGTACGATATCGCCCGCGCGTACAACGACCCCGTCGGAGGTCGACTCCACGGTCGGATGCGCCGTCGGCGTCGCGATCTCGATGTGCACGTCCGTCCCTTCCAACGTGGATCCGGACAGCTGCCAGACGAGGAAGGGAAGGGTCCGAGGGGCTACCACGGTCTCGACGATCGAGCCCCGTGAACCGCTGAAGTCTCGCCGGGCGACACCGGGGTAGAGGACGAGATTGGCGGCGTGGCCGATGGCCTCCGCACGGAGGCCCGCGGTCATGCCGGTGGTGTCTGCTGAGCTGCGAAAGAGCACCTGTCCGCCGGAGCGGGTCTGATGGCCGGTGAAGCGAACTCGATCCCCCTCCACCAGGAAGGGTTCGGCGCG
>CALHIO010000019.1 GCA_938030915.1 uncultured Gemmatimonadota bacterium | reverse complement strand
ACGAGTGTGTTCAGGAAGCCTTCGGTCTTCACCGCGCGAGCCAGGCGGCCCTTGTCTGCGCTGACCTGATCGAGCGGCCCGTCGGCGAGCACACCGGCGCTGTGAACGAACGCGGTCACCGGTTTGTGGCTCGCGAAAGCTGCCTTCACCGCCGCTCGATCGGTCACGTCCACAGCGACGTGAACTGCACGACCTTCGGATTCGGCGATGAACGCCTGTCCTTCTTCGCCCGGAGCACTGCGTCCGACGAGAAGGAGGCGGGCGCCGCTGGGTGCTAGGCGCTTGGCCAGAGCCAGGCCGATTCCTCGGGTGCCTCCGGAGATGCAAATTGTGTCGCTGGCGTCGGGCGTCCACGGCTCGGCCTGCTCCGCGATCCGGCGAGTGCCTCGCACGAAGCGGCCCGAATCGGAGAACCGTAAATCGTTGCTCGAATCGGCACTGCCCAACTCGCCCGCGATCGTCGAGACGACGTCGGCGGCGACGGCGGCGTCAAACCAGAGGTTCTTCGCGCCGGACTTGGGCCAGTCGCGGGCCATCGCGCGGAGCGAACCGCACACCGACTCGCTCCACGGATCGGTCGTGTCGCGCAGCGCGTAGATCGTCGGCTCGTGCGAGAGCCCAGCAAGCGTCGTCAGAAACTCCTCGGCGAGGTCCGGTGCTTCAGCCTCGTCCGCGAGAATCGCGCTGACCGGCGGAAGGTCTGCTCCGCACATGTTCCAGAGGAGAAGCTCCGCATCTTTGACGTCGACCAGAGAAGCACCGGCAGCGCGAAGCGAATCGGCCAACTCCAGGGCTCCGGGCCCGAGAAGCGAAACTCGGATGCCGCCCAAGCCTCGTCCGTCGGTAGGTCTTGCGCTCGGACGCCAGACCGGTTCGAAACGGGCCAGCGGAGCGTCGTCGTCCTCGCCCTCGTCGCCGAGGAACGCGGCCGGGTTCTCGGCGTACGCGATCAAGTCCGCGATGGTCGGGCTCTGAATCAGAATGGCCTGCGGGATTCCCTGCACACCCTCGATCTGCTTCGTGAGTTCTTCGGCGAGGTCGGCAACCATCATCGAGTCGAAGCCCAGGTCTTCGCCGAGTCGCATCTCCGGCTTCAGCGCACCCTGAGGGTAGGCACTCGCCGTGGCGACAGCCGCGATCACAATTCCGGCGACGCCGGACGGACCGCTCGGTTGAGCCGCCGCTTCCGGTGCGGCGTCTTGGACCGGCGACACCTCTCGCGTCGACCGCTGCACGGAGAGCGTACCCGCGGACTCGGCCTTGACCGGCCAGTAGACCTTGCGCGGCATGACCGAGGGCGGAACCGATGCGACGAGCGCATCGGAGATCACCGCTGCGGCGTCGACCTCGACCCCGCGAACCCAAAGTTCGGCAAGGCACTGCAGGAACGACGCACCGCCATCGGCGTCGTCCTTTGACGCTGCCGAGAAGATGCCTCGGTGCGGGACCCCCTTGAGCGTGCCCTTCGCGAACGAGAGGACCGGTCCGCCGGCACCGACCTGCAGGAAGATGTCTGCACCCGCCTCGACGCACTGTTGGAGCGTGGAGGTGAACACAACCGGCGAAACCGCGTGTCGCGCGAAGACAGAATGGGCCTCGGCGACGTCGGCGTACGGATGATCTTGGATGCAGGACGCGACGGGGACGCTCGGCGCATTGAGAGCCAAAGCGTCGACGAAGGGCTGGAAGTTCACGTCGTCGAAGATCGGCGAGTGGAATCCGTGTGAGACGTTGAGCCGCACGGCCTTCAACTCTCGCGCCTCTGCCGCTTTGGCCACTGCGTCGACAGCCGCCGAAGTGCCGGAGACGACGGTCTGATTCGGGTGATTCACGTTCGCGACCACGGCGCCGTCCACCAGGAGCGACTCGACCGTCGTTCGGTCGGCGACGATCGCCGCCATCGCGCCCGGCTCGGCGATGGGTCCGTCGGTCATGGCGCGCCCACGTTGGGCGGTCCAACGAACGGCGTCGGAGAGCGAGAGCACGCCGCCGGAGTGGGCGGCCGTAAACTCTCCGACCGAGTGGCCGCCGACAACGTCGGGAGTCACTCCGGCCTGGGAGAGTAAGCGCGTGAGAGCGGCGCCAACCGCGACCAGCGCAGGCTGGCAGTTGGCGGTGGCGGTCAGTTGCGCTTCCGCGACCGAGGCGTCGACCGAGTTCGCTCGCCGGCCCGGGTAGAGGAAGTGACTGATCGGCAAAGCGGTCAGGCCCTCAGAGGCGGAGTCTGCCTCCGCGAGCGTCTCTTGAATGACCGGGTATCGTTCGACGAGGTCGGCCAGCATACCGACGCGCTGGGCGCCCTGCCCCGGGTAGAGGAACGCAACCTTGGGCGACTCACTTGGCGCGACACCGAAGGCAGTGCCGAGGGAGTGCCCTCCGTTGCCGAACTCGTCGAGCTTCTCGAGCAACTCGTCGCGCGTCGTGGCCACCAGTCCAATCCGGCACTCCTGCGCCTCTCGGCGGCTCCAAGCCTGCGCCACTCCGGCGACGGTCGCGGATGGGTCCATCGCGATGGCTCGCGCAGTGCGTTGGCACAACTCCCGAAGCGCGGGTTCGTCGGGGCCGGAAATCAGCACGAGCTCGGGGCGACCTGACTCCTCGTGAGCCGCGGGCGCGTCCGAAAGCACGCAGTGTCCGTTCGTTCCGCCGAACCCGAACGCGCTCACACAGGCCAGGCGGTCCGCTCCGGACCATTCGACCGGTTCGGTTTCGATTCGGAACGGCGATCCCTCGAGGGCGAGGTTGTCCTTTGGCGTCTCGAAGTTCGCCATGGGCGGCCGAACGCCGTGATGAATCGCCAGCGCGGCACGAATGACCCCCGCGATGCCAGCGGCGGACATCGTATGCCCAATATTCGCCTTGGCAGAGCCGATCAGGGCGTCCTTCGCCGTCTTGCCGACGGTTGCGTTGAGTCCGTTGAACTCGACCAAGTCACCGACCGAAGTGCCGGTCCCGTGCGCTTCGACATAGCCCAGATTCGCGGCGTCGAGCTGCGCGTCGTCCCACGCGAGATTGATGCAGTCGATCTGGCCAGATTCGACCGGGGCCATGGGCCCTTCGCCGCCGCCGTCGTTGTTAAGCGCAATGCCACGAAGCACCGCGTACACACGGTCGCCATCGCGTTCGGCGTCTTCGAGACGCTTGAGCAAGACCATTCCGGCGCCATCGCCCTGCACGAAGCCATCCGCACGAGTGTCGAACGGGCGACACACGCCGGCTTTGCTCATCGCCCCAATTCGCGAAAACGCGATGTAGTGGTCCGGCGTGAGGTTCACGTAGGC
This sequence comes from uncultured Gemmatimonadota bacterium, assembly GCA_938030915.1. GTDB lineage: Bacteria > Gemmatimonadota > Gemmatimonadetes > Longimicrobiales > Gaopeijiaceae > UBA2589. The sequence continues at coordinate 894 of CALHIO010000019.1, read as the reverse complement.
GCCGCCGGCGATCGCACCGTCGACTTCGCCACTTCGCAGCGCAGAGACGGCGGCCTGCAGCGCGATCAACGCGGAGGAACAGGCGGCATCGACCGAATATGCGGGGCCCGTCAGGCGAAGCTCCTGAGCGACCGTCGCGGCGGCCATATTGCCAAGGCTGCCCGCAGCGGTGAACGGCCGAGGGCGCACGATTCGGTTCACGGCCGCGCTAAGTTGGGTCGGGTCTTCCGGCTTCTCCCCGAAGTCTCCGGCAATCGCGGACTGCATATAAGTCCGCCCGCTGATCATCGTGCGGAACTCGGAAGCGGTGATGCCCGCGTAGACGCCTGTGCGATCCGGGACCTGCTCGGCGGTCAGGCCGGCATCTTCGATCGCCTGCAGCGAACACTCAAGGAGCAGCCGTTGCTGCGGATCCATGACCTCGACGCGTCGTGGCGGGATCTGAAGGTAGACTGCCGGGAACGACTTGATGTCGCGGATGAACGAGCCCTGGTCGGCGTACGTCTTGTCTGCGGCGCGGGGATTCGCGTCGTAGAGCGACGAGATGTCCCAGCGATCCGGCGGGATCGTCTCGAAGGCGTTTCGGCCCTCGAGGATCATCTCCCAGAACTGATGGACGTCGTCCGCGCCCCCTCCGAATCGGCAGCCGATTCCGATGATTGCGATTTCGCGGCCGGTGCGCGCGTCAGTCATGGTTTCTGAGAGGTTTCGAGTTGGGGGCGCCGTAAAGCAAACGACCGATCGGACCGCATCTCGCGCCCCTGATCGGCCGTGGGAGTGTCCCGCGGAAGCGGGCTATCCGTTGCTGACGATCAGGTCGACGAGGTCGCTGAATCGGTTGAGCTGCGCGAGGTCTTCATCAGGGAAGGTGATCTCGAGGCGCTCTTCGACGAC